>JANYBU010000338.1 GCA_025360665.1 Nitrospira sp. | reverse complement strand
ATTCGAGCTTGGACCGGCAAACACCGGATGAGGCCTATGCCGTGATGCTGCCGACGGGTAAACTGGCAGCGTAAGTAGCAGCAGAGACTTCACTTAAAAACCTCGGGCTGCTGTGCAGACGAATGGGGCCACTTCTCTATGACACACGACGCTGTGTGTGGCGTTGGAAGTGCTGCAGGGCCGGTTATTGGTCCAGGCTGCGAGCGGCACCGCCATCAGGAGTTTTTGAGATTTCTACGCCGGCTGGCCCAGGCGTGTCCAGGCGATGTCCCCGTGCACTTGGTGACGGACAACTAGGGCACGCACGCGTGTCCCAGCGTAGAAGCCTGGATCACATGGCATCCGCGCGTCATCCCTCACGTTGTGCCGACCAGTTCCAGTTGACGCTATTTCGGTGAGCGCCAGTTTGGGAACATGACCTCCCAAAGAGTGCGGCGAGGCTCGTTCTGCAGCGTTGCAGAGGTGCAATATGCGATCACGGAGTATCTGGCTGCGTGGAATGAGAATCCCTAACCCTTCGTCTGGACGGCGACGGTCGAATCGATTCAGGTGAAGCGCTCTCGCGGTCGTCAGACTCTCGAATAGATTCTGCCCGGCTGAGTATAGTCGGGCAGAAGAAAGGCAAAGAAGAAGCTGTCCAGCCAATTCTTGGACACTACACGAACCTTGTTTCGTCCCCGTCTCGCCGACGGACCCCTCCATTGACAACCACGCCCTCGGAACTCACACTAGCCCGCGCATCGTCTACGGAGAACAACACCCAGTATGGTCACCACATGGTGGAGTCCCCAACTCAATGCCCTGCTCGGCGGCCTCGTCGTGGCGGCTGGCGCCTGGCTGGCGTGGGACTCGTTCTCACCCTGGGAAGTCTTTCTCGTCGCAGGAGGCGTCGCAGCATTTCTGATCTGGCAGGGGCGCACGATTGGACTGGTCTGGGCCTGGGCCACCCTGTTGCTTGGCCTGGAGAGTCTTGCATGGCCCATCGTAACAATGGTTCAGCTCCGCTCGACCACGACAGAGCCTACGGACGAACAACTGGGAACGATCCTCTCAGCCGTTCTGGCGGGGCTCGTCTCGGCGGTCTTTTGGATAACTTTCTCCTATGGGTTCTTCAAGCGAGCCGGTCAGCCCATCACCGCCTCATCAGCCGATGCAACCGGGAACAATCCACCTGCGCCACAATCAGGACAGCACGCGCAGGAACAGGTAACACCTACCACATCTCGATCGGATCGACGTCGACATTGAACTTGATGGTCCGGCGCTGATGAGCCCGTTCCATCTCCTTGACCGTGCTCCGCACCGCTTCGATCCCTGCTTCCCGTTCGAGCGATTTCACGAGAATTTGCCACCGATACCGTCCCCGGAGTCTCGCTACCGGAGAGGGGACTGGCCCCAAAACAGTGAGACGGTCTGGACGACCAATCGATTGAGCCGACAAATGGGCCTTTGTCGTGATCGTCTGTCCGGCCACGGACGGTGAAGAGCAGGCGGCGAGTCGAGCCACCCAGGCGGTGGCAGCGTCACGAACCATCTTCTCGTTGGTCCCCGATACGAGGAGCGCGATCAGATAGACCGCAGGCGGATACCCCAATGCCGTTCGATGGGATAGCTCCTCTGATAGAAAGACGGATTCGTCGTTCTGAGCCACAGCCTGAATCGCATGATGAGATGATAGATGGGTTTGTACGATCACCTGGCCGCCAGCCCCTGCCGAACTGGCGAGACTGACCGCATCGAGGAGCGTATGATAGGTACGTTCGGCGGATCGGAAATCCGGCACGCTGAGTCCTGCGTCCGCCTGCACAATCCCAACGAGGCCCATCGTCGGGAGAGGCCCGCGCCGCAGCAGCAGTTGTGTTCCGACGATGATATCCCACTCCCCTTGCTCGATCCTCCGCCAGAGGGCCTCGGCCTGCGCTGGCCGCCGCATGGTATCTCCATCGAGCCGAATCACTGCCGCGTGAGGAAACAATCGCGTCGCATCCTCTTCCACCCGCTCTGTGCCCTCACCGATCAACTGCATGCGGGGGCCGGAACAGGAGACGCAGGTATCGGGGATGGGTGCAATGTTCCCGCAGTAGGAACAGAGGAGACGACCCGCCTGCCGAGAGTACATCAGCGCCACGCGACAGGCAGGGCAGCGGGGAACCTGGCCGCAGTCACGACAGACGAGGGCGCCGGCATAGCCCTTCCGGTTGAGAAACAACAGGACGCCGGCCCGTCGACCGATCGTCTGCTCGATGGCTCGAACGAGCGGATGGCTCAGCACTGTGCCGCGACCGTGCTCGCGTAAATTGACGACCTGTATGCTCGGTCGCGCCGCAGACGGCATGAGCTTGCGGACAACAATCCCGCATTGTTCCACCGCCGCTCTGGTCTCAAGGGAGGGATGGGAGGAACTCAGGACCAGCACCACCCGTTCATCCTGTGCCCTTAACCAGGCCACGTCCCTTGCATGGTAGCGTGGTTCTTGTACTTCTTTGAGCGCCGCATCTTCTTCTCCCTCGACCCAAATCGCCCCGATTGCAGTCAATGGGAGAAAGATGGCCGACCGGGTCCCCACGACCACTCGAACGACCTGCCGATGAATCTGATCCCACATCTCGACTTTCGCCTGGTCTGAAAGACCGCTATGGAAACAGACCGGGGAGATGCCCGTCTCGTCATCGCGGATCAAGCCTGCAACCCATAGAGCCCGTTCTGCTTCGCCAACGATGATGAGGACCGTCTGTCTATGGTCGAGCACCAGGCGAACGGCCTGCCGCAACAGGCCCAATCGATCGGTCCAGGGAGCCTGCACCAGAACCCGAGACGGTCCTTGGGCTCCCAGCGCCTCGAACAGTGGCTTCGCCCAAGACATTGCGGGGTCAGGAAGGAGCGGTGCGGTGATGCCGGAATTGCCCTGGTTCGCCTGTCTGTTTGGTCGGACGAGAGGCGTCGTCGAGGTAGACGGCAGGTCCTGAACCTCCACCACCCATCCTCGAGTCCTAAGATCCTGCAACACGTCGGCAGGACCAGGACTGCGAGACGACCGGCGAAGTCCTGACGGTTTTTTCCCAAGCTTGCTGAGAAGTGCCCGCACCTTCATCGGGCTGGGTTCGCGGGCAGCAAGTGCAGCCCGCCCTTGCTCCGTCAGTTCGTAGTGGCTGACCTGCGCTTGTGGTTTGGATGCCGGAGGCAGCACCAACCTGAGACATTGCCCCCATGGCGCGACATACTGTTCGGCTACCTGCCGTGAGAGCTGGAACAGGTTCGAGGACACATCTGTTGCGGCCCCCTCCGGGAGCAACGAGCAAATTTCCTTGAGACGTGCTCGGTCAAAACCCTGAGGAAGCACATGGGAGAGGGCGATCACAGCCCCTTGGAGGATCGACCGTCCGAAGGGCACCAGCACTCGATGTCCAATACGCAGCGTAGGTTGGAGCGACAATGGCACGGTGTAGGTGAATGGGCCTGCCAGATGCCGTGGGACAATGACATCTGCGAATAGGGCCTCAGGCTCTGTGCGTGGAGGGGCTGCCTGCGTCGAAGTCATGCGGCATTGTAGCAGCACCGGAAAAGTGGGAACAACGAAAGAGGAAGAACGGAAAGGTTCTGGAAGGGGAACCGGGGAGGGCTGACGTTGAATCGTCAACCCTCCGCGCTATACTCGGTGAATTTACTGTGGAGGGGCGACCGGAGCAGCGGGGTTCTGATTTGAACTCTCCTGGCCAGCTGATGCCGGAATCTTCGCCGGAGTAGCATCAGCAGGGACAGATGCAGGCTCCACCATGGACGAACCCGTTGGAGCCACTGGGATCGTCGTATCAACTGCGGAGATCGGAGCTCCGCTTTCCGCTGAACTGAGACGGGATAAGTTGTATCCGTTATCGCCGGTCTCAATTGGCTTCGCCGACGGCTCAGACTGTTCCCTGGCCGGCTCGGACGAATAGAGCACGATGTCCACACGACGGTTCTTCTGTCGACCCATTTCCGTCGCATTGCTGGTCATCGGCTTCGTATCGCCATAGCCAACCGACGAAAGCTTCGCCGAATCGATCCCGCCTTTCTCGGTCAAGTAGCGGAGGACCCCCCCAGCCCGGGCTTTCGACAAGTCCCAGTTCGTCTGGTAGAGCGACTTGAGCGAGGGGCCGATTTCCATGTTATCCGCATGGCCCTCGACTCGAATCAACCGATCGCCGGCTGCGGTCTTGAGATACGCAATCAGTTCATTGAGCACCTGATAGCCCTCGGATTTGATCGTGGCTTCACCCGATTCAAACCGAAGCTGCTTCATCAAATCACTAAGGCTGATTCGTGTTTCGCTGGCACCATTCTGGACTTGGAACTTGCTTGAAGAAGAAGCCACAGTAGGGGAGACATCCAGAGACTGCTGGAGTGATTGAGCGACCGGCATCATCTCAGGAGCAAGAACCTTCACCCGGAAGCGATCGCCCTTGAGAATGCGGGAGATCGATTTTGTGATCAGTGCCGTGGCAGTTCTGTCTTCCATGGACAGGATTTTCACTTCTCCCACGACCCGTTGAGGAAGGCTCCCTCCTGACCGAATCACGTCCATTCGATCCCCAGGCCTGATCCCGTCTTCCCGTCCCCGGTCCAGATAGACGATATTCCTTTGCGCCACAAGGTTCATCATGCCCATGTTGGATTGATACTCCACAACCCGCCCCTCCACATCGCTGGCGGAAGGCTGGTCAACCGCTGCTCCCTCGTCAGTCGGAAGGACGAACTTCATCACCGGGTCACCCGGCGATACAGCTGCGTAGGCTCGCATGATCTGAACAGTGGTCAGGTCCTTGTCGACTTGGCTCACCTGAACCACAGCGAGCCGATTGACCAAATGACCCAGGTATTGACCGGTGGTTGGATGGAATACTTTGTGCGCCCGTCTATAGATCGTGAAAAGATCTCCAGGCGCGACATCGCCGGGACTCTTCAGTCGGAGGTACAGGACATCCCGGCTTCCCAATATCATGTGATCTCCGGTGGTCTGATTGTCGCCGGTTATCACATTCACGAACCCATCTTGTGGAGTCGATCGCTGGATGGAGCCGGACGAATAGGCCAAGGCCTTTTCTCCGAATCGGACCGAATTGAGGTCGTCTGTTGCCCAGGCCAGAGGAAGGAGCGGCGTGGCCAAGGTCCAGACCATGAAAGAGACGATACATTTCATTGGATAGTTAGCCATGGTGGTGTCCTTCATGTAAGGCAAGTATTGCTGTCAGAACCATACCAAATAGTCCTGTATTGTCAAGAATATTAAGGCCTTGTCCTCGTTGACCCGCCAATTCGCCCGATGTTAAGGTGACCCGGAGAATAATTTCTCAGAATGATTTCTCACAAATAGGGAATATCCATGGTGCCTGACAAGCCTCCCACCCGCGACGCTCAACGCCAAGATCGTCCCCTCATAGAAACCCAGATTCACCGACGCAAGAAAGCCAAGGCCTTCTCGGCCCTGGAGCCGGAATGGGATCATATTGACCAAGTGCCACCCTCCCACCTGCGCATGCCATCAGGCCGCATGGCTCCTACCCCACCCAACAAAGCGAAGAACTCCTCATAAATAGCCACTCCAGCCGGATCACAGAAGTCCATGAGTAGGACTGGTTCTTTTTTTGGTTGAGTCTAGCTCGTGCCGCCGGTCGTATAGACGCCCCAACACCCTGACTTCTCACTCGCGCCAGCGACGCCTCACAAAGCAACAGAGCCCAGGACTTTCTGGTCGATACCGTAGGTCCTTTGGACGCTTGCTATCCCCGTAATCCAGGGTCTAAGATCCCGCTCTTATTGGATCTCAAGGTGTTGAAAGGTCAGCCCTATGAGCGGTTTTGAGTTGCTCCTTGAGTACCTAACACGATACTTCCCGATTCTGCTGTATATTTTCGTGACGTTGGTGTTCGGCGTGGTGACGCTGCTCCTAAGTTATTTGGTTCACCCAAAATACCCAGAGCCGGAGAAGCTCTCTACCTATGAGTGCGGATCGGAACCGTTTTCGGATGCTCGGATGCCGTTCCCGGTTCGGTATTACATCTTCGCGATGCTCTTCGTTATTTTCGATATCGAGGTCATCTTTCTGTATCCTTGGGCAGTGGTCTTCACCAAGGTCGGGTTGATCGGGTTGATTGAAATGCTGGTCTTCATCGCGTTGTTTTTGGTGGCCTATGTCTATGCCTGGCGCAAAGGAGCACTGGAATGGGACTGATCCAAATCGGTCGTCATGATAAGGATGGTACGCCCGATGTCGTGACCACGACAGTGGAAAAAGTCGTCAACTGGGCTCGCAAGGGGTCACTGTGGCCCATGACGTTTGGCCTGGCCTGCTGCGCGATCGAAATGATCGCTGCAGTCTCGTCACGGTACGATTTGGACCGCTATGGTGCTGGTGTCTTCCGGGCCTCACCACGCCAGTCCGATCTGATGATCGTGGCCGGTACCGTCTGCCGACGTATGGCTCCCGTCATCCGGAAACTTTACGATCAGATGCCCGAGCCGAAATATGTCATTGCAATGGGATC
>JANYBU010000287.1 GCA_025360665.1 Nitrospira sp. | reverse complement strand
GTTGATGACGAAATTCAGGATCTCCGGGATCCCCGTCACCAAAGACAAGAAATTAGTCGGTATTATCACGAATCGCGATCTGCGGTTCGAAACCCGGATGGATTTGAAGGTCTCGCAAATCATGAAGCGAGACAAGCTGATTACGGCGCCCGAAGGGACGAGCTTGGAGAAGGCTCGCGAGGTGTTGCACGAGCATCGGATCGAGAAGCTTCCAGTCGTCAACAAGGATTTCGAGCTTAAAGGGCTCATTACCATCAAGGACATCGAAAAACGCATCATGTATCCCAACGCATGCAAAGACGGACATGGCCGACTCTGCGTGGGTGCGGCGATCGGTGTGGGGCCGGAGACGGAAGATCGCGTGGCGCGGCTCAAGAAGGCCGGGGTGGACCTGATCGTGGTCGATACCGCCCACGGGCATTCTCAAGCGGTGCTGGATACGGTCAAGATGATCAAAAAGCGTCATCCGGAGCTTGAACTGATCGCCGGGAATATTGCCACTGCCGAGGCGGCGAAGGATCTCCTCCGGGCAGGTGTCGATGCCGTGAAGGTGGGGGTCGGGCCTGGTTCAATTTGCACCACCCGCATCGTGTCCGGCGCTGGGATGCCGCAGTTGACGGCGATTGCCGATTGCGCAAAAGTTCTCGCGGGTAGCGGGGTCCCAATCATTGCAGATGGCGGGATCAAGTTCTCAGGCGATATCACGAAGGCTTTGGCCGCTGGTGCCTCCTCGGTGATGCTTGGCGGACTCTTGGCAGGCACGGAGGAATCGCCTGGGGAAACTGAGCTGTACCAAGCTGGGACGTATAAGGTGTATCGCGGCATGGGCTCGATCGGCGCGATGGAACGGGGCGGCGGAGATCGGTACGGGCAAGGCGGGCGTCCGGTGCAGAAGCTGGTCCCGGAGGGCATCGAAGGCCGCGTGCCCTATAAAGGGAAACTCTCGGCCGTTATCTACCAATTGATCGGCGGAGTGAAGTCCGGTATGGGCTATTGCGGATGCAAGACGATCTCGGACCTACAGCAGAAGGCTACGTTTATTCGGCAGACGGTCGCAGGCCTCCGCGAAAGTCACGTGCACGATGTGATGATCACGAAGGAAGCGCCGAATTATCGGATGGATTGGGAGTAGGTGCCGTGAGGCGTCAGGCGTGAGACGTTAGGCGACTAGCTACATAATCTAATCGGATCCGTGATCCACACTCCTTACCCCTCACCCCTTACGCCTAACGAATTCTGATGGAACTCTGGCACAATAGAATCCTGGTCCTCGACTTCGGGTCGCAATACACACAACTGATTGCACGCCGCATTCGCGAAGCCCAAGTCTACTCGCAGATTCTGCCCTGCACCGTTCCCTTGGCGACCATTCTCGCCTATCGCCCGCAAGGCATCGTGCTCTCTGGTGGCCCTTCCAGTGTGTATGAGAAGAAGGCGCCGAGCGTCTCCACGGAACTCTTCGATCTAGGCATTCCCATTCTGGGTATTTGCTACGGCATGCAGCTGGTGACACATCTATCGGGCGGGGAGGTGGCCAAATCCAAGCACCGGGAGTATGGCCGGGCCGACCTGACCATCGACGACCGCAGCACCCTCTTCAAGGGTATCGGCGAAGGTGGATCGACGGTCGTCTGGATGTCGCATGGAGACCGTATCGAACGGATGCCGCCGGGCTTCCGGTCGATCGCGCATACGGCCAATTCGCCGATCGCTGCCATGAAGCGCGACGATCACAAGCGCCGGATCTATTGCCTCCAGTTTCATCCCGAAGTGGCCCATACGGTGGAAGGAACCCAGATCATTCGGAATTTCGTCTACGACATCTGTGGATGCAAGCCGACCTGGACGATGCAGTCCTATGTGGATACGACGGTGCAGCAGATTCGCGAGCAAGTCGGCAAGGAGCGAGTGATCTGTGCCTTGAGTGGCGGAGTGGACTCGTCGGTGGCGGCGGCCCTCACCCACCGGGCCATCGGCGACCAGCTGACCTGTATCTTCGTCGACAACGGGCTGCTTCGCAAGGGAGAGCAAGAACAGGTCAAACAGACATTCGCCCAACAGCTCCATCTGAACTTGCGCATCCTTGATGCATCCGATTCGTTTCTTGCCAAGCTCAAAGGGGTGATCGATCCGGAGCGTAAACGGAAAATTATCGGGAAACTGTTCATCGAGCAATTCGAGGGTGAAGCCAAGAAGAAATCGGGCGGCGCAAAATTTCTAGTCCAAGGCACGCTCTATCCCGATGTGATCGAAAGCGTGAGTTTCAAGGGGCCGTCGGCCACGATCAAGACCCATCACAATGTGGGCGGGTTGCCGGCGCGGATGAAGCTGAAATTGATCGAGCCGTTGCGCGAGCTATTCAAGGATGAGGTCCGGGTGCTCGGTCAGGAACTTGGTTTGCCGGAGGAGATTGTGTGGCGACAGCCATTTCCAGGGCCTGGCCTGGCCATCCGGGTGCTGGGAGCGATCACCAAGGAGCGACTGGCAATCCTGCGAGCGGCTGAGTCCATTCTCGATGAGGAGATTCGCACCGCCGGTTTGTATCGAGAGATTTGGCAATCGCTTGCCGTGCTGTTGCCGATTAGGACCGTTGGCGTCATGGGTGATCAACGGACCTACGAACATGTCATTGCGCTTCGTGCCGTGACGAGCTTGGATGGCATGACGGCCGATTGGGCCAAGATTCCGAATGACGTGCTGGGCAAGATCTCGAACCGGATTATCAATGAAGTAAAGGGCGTGAACCGAGTGGTGTACGACATCAGCTCCAAGCCGCCGGCTACTATAGAATGGGAGTAAGACGTGAGACGTGAAACGTAAAAGGTGAGACGTAGACGATCGTTTCACTTTTTGCGTTTCATGTTTTATGGTTCAAACAATATGGAAATTAGACTACAAAAAGTCATTGCCGGAACGGGATTGGCTTCGCGGCGAAAAGCCGAGGAGTGGATTGCTGCCGGGCGCGTGACCGTCAACGGTAAAGTCGTGACGGAACTCGGCACCAAGGTCGATCCGGACCGCGCCCACATCAAGGTGGATGGCAAGCACCTGAGTTCCACCCAGCCGTACGTCTATCTGCTGCTGAATAAGCCGAAGAATGTGATGTCGACGTTGAATGATCCGGGAGGCAGGCCGACGGTGAAAGACTATCTCCGTGGGATATCGGTGCGGGTGTTTCCCGTCGGTCGATTAGACTTTGACAGTGAAGGGTTGATGCTCCTGACCAATCACGGCGACTTGGCCCAGACGTTGCTACATCCCCGCTACCATGTGCCGAAGACCTACCTCATCAAAATCAAGCAGGTGGTGACGGATGAACATATCCGGCAGTTAGAACAGGGCGTGCAGCTCGAAGACGGTATGACCAGTCCGGCTGTCGTCAAGAAGGTTAAAAAGGCCAAGCAAAACTCCTGGCTGGAGATTACGATCCGCGAAGGGCGTCAACACCAAGTAAAGCGTATGTTGGAGGCCGTCGGTCACCCGGTCTTGAAGCTGACGCGAATCAAGATGGGTCCGCTGTCGTTGGGAGATCTGGGGTCCGGCGAGTTCAGGTACCTGACCGACCGTGAAGCGAACGCCTTGCGCGAGCTTGCGGAGCAGAAGCTGGCCTCAGCAGAGGAGACAGAGAAGCAGGCTCCACGGCCGAAGAAGCGGATCAGTCGGGTTGGATGGGCCCGTTCCAAGAAAGCGAAGGTGGTATGAAGGTCAGAACTCATCGGTGCGGAGAGCTCACCAAAGCCGCTGTCGGGCAGACCGTCGTCTTGAACGGCTGGGTCCAGCGGCGGCGCGACCATGGCGTAGTCATGTTCATCGATCTGCGGGATCGAACCGGGCTGACGCAGGTAGTGTTCAACGCCGAGCGTAATGCATCGGTGCACCAAGCCTCCCATGCCTTGCGGAGCGAATGTGTCGTGTCGGTGACGGGCCAAGTGATGGCCCGTCCTGAAGAATCTAAGAATCCCAACCTGCCCACGGGTGAGATCGAAATCTTCGTGGATGCCGTCGAGATTCTGAATGAGTCGAAGACGCCGCCCTTCGTGATCGAAGACGATGCCGAAGTGACGGAGTCGATCAGACTGAAGTACCGCTACCTGGATCTTCGTCGCCCAAAGATGCAGCGGCTCTTGAGCCTCCGGCATAACATCATGCAAGCCGTCCGTGGATTCCTGAATGCGGAACGCTTTCTTGAAGTGGAAACGCCGATTTTAACCAAGAGTACGCCGGAAGGCGCGCGTGATTATTTGGTGCCCAGCCGAGTGAACCCCGGTCAATTCTACGCGTTGCCGCAGTCGCCCCAGCTCTTCAAGCAGGTGCTCATGGTGAGCGGCGTCGATCGCTACTATCAGATCGCGCGCTGCTTCCGCGACGAGGATTTGCGCAATGACCGGCAGCCTGAATTTACGCAGATCGATCTCGAGATGTCGTTCGTCGATCGGCTGGATGTCATGAGCTTGATGGAGCAGATGATCGTCACCGTGTTTCGTGACGCGGGCGGCGTTCAGCTGCCGACTCCCTTTCCGCGGATGACCTATGCCGAGGCGATGGGCCGCTACGGGTCGGACAAGCCGGACCTGCGTTTCGATATGCCGTTGCATGACGTCACCGCCTTTGCGGCGGGCAGCGAGTTCAAGGTGTTCAAAGAGGCGGCGACCAAAGGCGGGATCGTGAAGGCGTTGATCGTCAAAGGCGGAGCGGCCACGCCGCGAAGCAGGATCGATGCGCTCGGTGAGATGGCCAAGAGTTTTGGCGCGAAGGGTCTCGCCTGGTTGAAGATTACCGCAGAGGGGCAGCTTGAGTCCGTGATCGCCAAGTTTCTGGATGCCAAGGCCTTCTCGGCGGCCCTTCCAGACGCCAAGCCGGGGGATTTAGTCCTCTTCGGTGCCGACAAGGCCGCCATTGTTCACGATGTGCTGGGCCGCATCAGGCTGTTGCTGGGCGAAGAGTTGAAGCTCATCGATACCGCAGCCTGGAAGCCGCTGTGGGTCGTGGAGTTTCCTTTACTGGACTATTCGCCGGAAGAGAAGCGGTACATCTTCATGCATAATCCTTTTGCCGCGCCGATGGACGAGGATGTGGCGTTCCTGGATTCAGAGCCGCTCAAAGTACGGGCGAAGGCCTATGACATGGTGCTCAACGGAAGCGAAATCGGCGGCGGGAGTATCCGGAACCATCGGAGCGATATCCAGTTTCGCATTCTCGACTTGCTTGGCATCAACAAGGAGCAAGCGCAGGCGAAGTTCGGTTTCTTGCTTGATGCGCTCGACTACGGGGCGCCTCCGCACGGCGGGATTGCCTTCGGCCTCGACCGGCTCATCATGTTATTGGGGGAAACGGACTCGATCCGCGACGTGATTGCATTCCCCAAAACGCAACGGGCACAGTGTCCGCTGACCGACGCGCCGTCTTCTGTCAGTGCCGAGCAGTTAAAGGAATTGCGTATCAAGCTCGATCTCGTCGAGTAGGGAGGAGTCATCCGTCCCATGGCCGGCAATACGATAGGTCGAATCTTCACCGTCACATCATTCGGCGAGAGCCACGGACCTGCCATCGGCTGTGTTGTGGATGGCTGTCCGCCCGGTCTGATCCTCTCGGTCGATGACATCCAGTACGATCTCGATCGGCGCAAGCCCGGTACCTCTCGCCACGTCACGCAACGGCAAGAATCCGACACCGTCGAAATCCTCTCCGGTGTGTTTGAAGGCAAGACCACCGGCACCTCGATTGCGCTGCTCATTCGAAACGAAGATGCCCGCAGCAAGGATTACGGAAATCTGATCGATACCTTTCGCCCCGGCCATGCGGACTACACCTACTGGCAGAAATATGGGATTCGTGACCATCGCGGTGGCGGGCGCTCGTCTGCGCGAGAAACAGCTGTCCGAGTGGCGGCAGCGGCGATTGCGAAGAAATGGCTCAACGAAAAATACGGCGTCGTAATCCGAGGCTACCTCAGTCAACTCGGACCGCATGAAGTGTCGTTCAAGAGTTGGGACGGCGTGGGTGCCAATCCGTTTTTCGTGGCTGATCCTGCCGCCGTGGCGAAACTTGAATCGTTCATGAATGAGCTGCGGAAAGCAGGCGACTCAGTGGGGGCCAAGATCACCACGGTTGCCGAGTCTGTGCCGGTCGGCTGGGGCGCACCGGTCTATGCCAAGCTGGATTCCGATTTGGCCGCGGCTATGATGAGTATCAATGCCGTGAAGGCTGTGGAGGTCGGCGCAGGATTTGGCTCAGTCACGCAGCGCGGGTCGGAGCATGGCGACGAACTGACCCCTGATGGGTTTGTGACCAATCATGCCGGTGGAATTCTTGGCGGTATTTCAACTGGCCAGGATATCGTCGTCACGATCGGGATTAAGCCGACCTCGAGTATCCGTGTGGCCCGCCGGTCCATCGACAAGCAGGGGAAGCCGGTTACCGTCGAAACGAACGGACGTCACGATCCCTGCGTCGGCATCAGAGCGACGCCGATTGCTGAAGCCATGATGGCGCTGGTGCTCATGGATCATGCTTTGCTCCACCGTGCACAGAACGCCGATGTGAAAACGTCCACGCCGAATATTCCTGCCTCAGTCAAGAAGACCTCTCGTTCTTCCAAGTCTTCCGGTCCTGCCAAGATCAATCCAAATCCGGATGAAGCCTAGCCCATTTATCGAGATCGAACGAGCGACGGTCTATCGGGGGGATACCTGTGTCTTCAACGACTTCTCGGTGTCCCTCCAAGAGGGTGAGCACGTCGCCATCCTCGGTCCCAATGGCGCAGGGAAATCTACTTTCCTGAAATTGCTGGCCGGCGAGGTCCACCCATTCCCGCATGATGAGACGCATATCCGGCTCTTCGGCGAAGAGCAGTGGAATGTGTGGGATGTACGGAAGCGATTAGGTATGGTGTCGCACGATCTTCAACATCATTACCTGGAACAGGTGATCGGGTTGAAAGTCTTGCTGTCAGGCTACTTTGCGAGTATTGGGACCTATGGTCACCAAGACTTTACCTATGCCAAGATTGCTCGCGCCCATACTGTGATGGAGGAACTCGGTATCGGTTTCTTGACCGACAGGAGGTTCGCCGAGATGTCGACAGGCGAACAGCGGCGCTGCCTACTGGGCCGCGCGTTGGTGCATGACCCGACGGCGCTCGTGCTCGACGAACCGACGAGCGGACTCGACTTGACGGCCACGTTTCACTATCTGGATCTCGTCCGCGCCCATATACGGAAAGGGAAAACGCTTTTGCTGGTGACGCACCACATTCACGAGATTCCGCCGGAAGTTGAACGTGTGATTTTCTTGAAGCAAGGAAAAATCATTCAGGATGGGGGAAAACGTGCTGTCCTCACAGAAGCCAACCTCAGTGCATTGTTCGACTGCCCGGTATCATTGGCTCAAGCCAACGGGTGGTACCAAGCGCTCCCAGGGCACAGCACGCCGCATTGACTCCTCTCATCCTCCGCTCAAAACAACATGAAATGTCAGGTCGGCATCGATCCGCCGCACTTTAATGGCGACTTTCTGCCCCGGTGTAGTTCGCTCAATTAAATAGTTCTTCAGCTGGGCTGCATCGAGAATCTCTGTGTCCTCGATCGCCAGTAAGATGTCGTGCTTCTGAATGCCGGCTTCTTTCGCCGGGCCGGCCACATCCTTCACGGCCATGCGCCACTTGGTCCCGTCCTTCAGCGAGGTCATGTGAATCCCCATTTTGGAGAATGTGAGCGGCTTGCCTGTGAGGGCCGCGTTCACAATTCGCTCGGCGAGAATTCCAGGAATGGCGAAGGTCATGCGGCTGCAATGGGCCTGCGTCTCGTCTTTTTCTGTTTGGATAATGGCGTGCATGACTCCGACGATTTCGCCTTGGGCATTGAACAAGCCGCCTCCTGAATTGCCGCTGCAGGCGGAAAGATCGGCTTGGATGAGGCGCGTCTCGACGGTTTGGAGGAAGGTGTTCGTATTTCCGAGCCGACCGAAGGCCATGGTGGGGCCCCAGCCGAGCGGATAGCCAACGGTGAAGACCTCCATCCCAGGGGCGGCATCTCCGGCGGCGAACGCTGTCCCTGCCTGCAGCTTGGATCGATGTTGTTCGGCGACACGGTAGATCACGACATCCATGAACGCACTGTCACCGACGAGGTCGGCAGGGAGTTCGTTGAGATCATCGGTGAGAATGCGAACGTGCTTCTGGATGATGGTGCCCGTCGAGGGGTCGTGTTTCTCTGCGGCATGTCTGGCGGTAATCACATAACCATCTCGCAGGTGAAACCCGGTTCCTCGGATGACGATCTTCCCGGGTTTCTCCGGCGTGCGCTGATCTTGGGTGTCCTCCAGGATGCCGACAGTGGCTTGTTTCGCACGCAGAAATGTTTCTTGGCTGAGTGGGGTAGGTTCTGCGTTGAGTGGAGCAGCGAGCATCGTCATGCCGGCCCACGCCGTGAATATGAATAGTCGCGAGAAATGCGAAGAGAATAGACGACGAATACGCATGGATGATCCTTTCGAGAGAGGCCCACGTATCCGCACAGTATAATCAGATGGAGTTGTTTCCGAAAGGGTAAGGGTCACTGACGGAAGATGGTAGGGTGAGATTGAGACTGGGGGGTTAGAACTCCAGTCAGCCGTTCCTGAGTCTGACCTCGCCTCGCCTCGCATTTTTTCCGAAATCCGAAGAACATTCCGACCGCCCCTGCTCCCGTTGACGGGAGATACCCAGAGAGGATGTGTTTGAGTCCTTCAGCCCCCTGATGTGCCGCCGCGATGGCGTGGCTGATTTGCGTTTCCACTGCCGTCCAGTCGAGATCGATCCAGCCTGTATCTTCCAATACGTCGATGCAGGTCAGCACCCCGCCGGTGATCAGCGCGGCCATTTTCAGAAATCGTCTGAACGCCCAGCCAAAGAAGAATCCCCCCAGATAGCTGGCACCGATGCCTATCACCGCAGGCGATGAGAGATCAGCCATCCATGATGCGAGGCCTCCGACAGTCGCCACTCCAGCGGCGATGACGGATTTTGCATTCCAGGGCGTATCGGCCAGAAAGGCTGCACACATACCTTGCGACGATGATTCTTGAAGCTGTTCCTGATCGTAGTCCATGACAGGACTAGCGCTGGTTGCTTGCGAAGGTGTCGCAGGCTTTCGGGTCGCCGGTCTCCAAGCCTTTTCGGAGCCAGGTCATCCGCTGTTCGGAGGACCCATGTGTCCAGCTTTCCGGTTGGACATAGCCTTGTCCCATCTTTTGGAGCCGGTCGTCTCCGATGGCGGCAGCGGCTTTCAAGCCTTCTTCGAAATCGCCAGGCTCGATCAGGTTTCGCTCACGCTTGGCGTGGTGGCCCCAGACGCCGGCGAAACAATCGGCCTGAAGTTCCATTCGCACTGATAAGGCATTCCCCTCTCGTTCAGAGGCCTGGTGCTGGAGGCGCGTCACCTTCCCTGCAATGCCCATCATGTTTTGCACGTGATGGCCCACCTCATGGGCGATCACGTAGGCTTGCGCAAATTCGCCGGGCGCGCCCAATCGTTGCGCCATTTCTTTGAAAAAGGACAGGTCGAGGTAGACTTTGTGATCGACGGGGCAATAGAAGGGGCCGACGGCTGACGAGGTGGTGCCGCAGGCCGAGCGTACAGCTCCAGTGAAGAGGACGAGTTGCGGGTCTTCATACCGCGGCCCCAAAAGTTGCCTCCAGGTGGTTTCCGTGTCGGCGAGGACAACTGAGGCAAACTTGCCCAGTTGGTCGTTGGGCGATCCTGTTGGTACGGGTTCGGAGGGTGCCGATGAGTCAGTTATCTCCTGCACGCCATTGAGCATGTTGATGAGGGTCAAGGGATTGATGCCAGTGAAATAGCTGACGACGAGTACAAGGACGATGCCGCCCAGTCCAACCCCTCCGATCCTGGCTGGTCCCATACCTCGACGATCTTCGACATTGCCGCTTTCCCGTTGTCCTTCCCAGCGCATACCCTCACCGTTGCTCCGGTAGAGAAACCGTACAGATGGAACCACATCCTTCGGTGCAGCGCAAGCCGTTAGCCCGCATTATTCGTGACGGTTCGTCGCGCAATCGCGAAGTAGTGCGCGACGTGTGAGCCTTGTCCCTGCCAGTCGCGCTTTTCTCGCCAGTCTCGCCCGTCTCGCTTGAGTCAGGCATCGGCGATTGCAGCAGAAGCGCTCATGAATAATGTGGGTTAGGGTGGTGGTTTTTGCGGGCGTTCCTCTGGAGGTAGTCGGAGAGGAGGCGCGACCTAGTGGTACGCGCCTCCTCTTGGTCTGCGCTGCTATTTCGATGCAGCCGTACTGGTCTCGACTTGGCCGGCAATTTCTTTGAGGTCCTTCGGGTACAGCACGATTTCAATTCGACGGTTGGATGATCGCCCTTCTTCGGAGTCGTTCGAGGCGAGGGGGTGCGTGTCCGCGTAGCCGACTGCGGAGAGGTACTGGCGGTCCACACCGCCCTGATCGATCAGGTAGCGCACCACGGTCGTGGCGCGAGCCGCCGAGAGTTCCCAATTTGTTTTGAAGCGATCTTGTAACTTCGAGCTGATGGGCACATTGTCGGTGTGGCCTTCAATTCGAATCTGTTTGTCCGTGATTTTCCCCAAGACGTCGCCAACCTGCTTCAGCACTTTGATGCCGGCCGGTTTCACTTGGGCCTGCCCGGAATCGAACAGGACGCGATCCACCATGTTGATCGTTAGGCGGTCGCGTACCTGTTGAATGGTGATATTACCCTTGGAAATTTCATCTTGCAGCGATTTGGACAGTTCTTCTTGTGTGCGAGTCAGCCGTTTGATCTCTTCTTCCTTGGCGGCTCGCTCCTGATCGAGCGTCGCGGCCAATTGGGACTGTTCCCGGCGCAGTTGCTCACGCTCCTTCGAGATTCGCGTGGCGTTCGCCTCAAGCTCAGAAGCCTGCTTCTGTAGCTTGAGGATTTCTTCCTGCGCCGAGGCACTTCCGCTCGCGAACTTCTGTTCGAGATCTGTGATTTGACCGCGCACATTGCCGAGGTCACTGTTCAGTTGCCCTTTCTCCTTCTCCAGCCCGTCCAGGCGGAACTGCAACTCGCTTGAGCGCGCCTCGAGCGCTTCACGTTCTTTGGCCAACGAGGCTGCCTGCTGTTCGGCGGCTTTTCGCTGAGTGGCTTCCTGGTCCAGATTTTGTTGTAGCCCGGCCAATTGCTGTTGCAGCTGTGCGGATGTTTTCTTCGCGGCCTCAAGTTCGGTGAGCGTCTTCGTGTGGGTTCCCGTGCTCACGCATCCCCCCACGGCCATCGCACACAGCATGGCCAATGCGGGGGCCCGGAGTGGCATGGTTCGATCAATTGAAATTCGTCGCATCGTCTCCTCCTTTAAATGATGGCGAACAGACTCTCGCAAAGGGGAGCAAGCTCAATGCCCAATGACTCGGAAGCGCGTCTGAAGAGAACGGCTTATTTCTCATGGAGTTGGAGAGGGAATTGTCGCCTGCAGTGTGTGGTAAGCAAGAGTACTGGAGCATGATGCCTCAAGCACTGTAGGGTCTATCCTACAGATTCTGAGTGCTATTGCTGTGGTCTACTGTGAAGTCAGCCCGCATTATTCATGAACGCTTCTGCTGCAATTGCCGATACCTGACTCAAGCGAGACAGGCGAGAAAAGCGCGACTGGCAGGGACAAGGCTCACACGTCGCGCACTACTTCGCGATTGCGCGACGAACCGTCATGAATAATGCGGGCCAGCGGCTTGTTCATGGGGAAGAGGAGAATGGTTGTCTGACGAATGTATTGCAACGGAGCCGACGGGGCACAGCAGATGCTGTGCCCCGAAGCATAGGCTTACTTGCCGCCCATGTCCTTCTTCTCATCCTTCTTCTTTTCGTCATCCGCCTTGCCGCTGGTTGTATCCTTCTTCTCCTTCTGGTCCTTTTTGTCCTTCTGCTCGGCAGGGGCTGGTTCACTGGCGAAGGTCATGGGCACGCCGAATCCAACGGCGAGAAATGCGGCTAAGACCACCATGTGTGTAAAACGAGTCATGATGAAACCTCCTTGGTGAGTAAAAATGGGTGTCACCTCCGACACGCCACCTGATGAAACTCTTGCTGTGCGAGGCAGCTAGTAAGGACAGTGAGCAAGTGTGGTGCCGGGAGATGCGTTGCTTCAAATGCACCATTTAACCCAATCGCTCACGTACGAACTCCAGGTTTTTCAGTGATTGGGAGACGTAGGAGTGGATAGGAGGCGTCGGAGGAAACTATGTCTATCATTGAGTGTGGCGTGGCCTGTAGGGAGGGGCCTGCAACCATACAGTTGCCATGATGGAAACCGTTGAGGGAGCAGTGCGGCATGTCGAGGTCGCTCATTGTGCTTGTCGCAGGGGTTGGATATAGTACGCACATGTGGTCTAGGTTTCTGGCAACATGGGTTGTGGTTTTCTCGCTCGTCGCCGTGGGCTGCGCTTACTCTCCGGTCGGGATTCCTGAAACCCTCGAATCTCACATTGATAAGAACCTGACATTCACGGAAGTGCTTGCCTCACCCAAGTCCTATACAGGACGTCTCCTGCTGCTCGGCGGTGAAATCCTCAAGGCGAAGCGACTCAAAGAGGGGACGCAGGTCGAACTGTTGCAACTCCCCCTCAACCTGGATCAAGAGCCGACGACGGACTTCACGCAATCGCAAGGGCGAGTATTGGTTCTGCATCAGCAGTTCCTCGATCCGGCAACATTGACGCCAGGGATGCTGGTGACGTTCGTCGGCGAGGTCAGCGGGGCCATCATCGAAAAGATGGACGAAGTCGACTATCACTATCCCACATTGACGGTGAAGCACTGGTATGTCTGGGCTCCTGCCACCTTTGACGACCGGCGAGGCGGACCCTCTTTTGGCGTCTACGGTGGGATGGGCGTTGGCGGAGGGATTCGCGGAGGCAGGGGATTCTGAATCGGGTTCTAACGCAGAGACGATCTTCCCTCGTCCTTCCACTTGTGAATCGCTCACTCTCCAGAGTTCACACCATTGCCTTCAACAAACCCTACGGGGTCCTGCCCTGCTTTACCGATTCGGAGGGGCGGCCGACGTTGGCTGACTATATCGATCTGCCTGGCGTCTATGCCGCTGGGCGTCTCGACTTGGATAGCGAGGGGCTCCTGCTTCTGACGTCGGACGGTACGTTGGCACATCACATCACAGACCCGCAGCATAAGCTGCCGAAAGTGTATCTGGCTCAGGTCGAACGCATCCCGAACGAGGAGGCTTTGGAGCAGTTGCGAAAGGGAGTGGTGCTGAACGGCAAGGAGACCAGGCCTGCTGAAGTACGTCTGCAGCAGGACGATCCGCAGTTGTCTGATCGCCCGGTGCCCATCCGCTTCCGCAAGAACGTGCCGACTGCCTGGGTGGAGATTACGCTACGCGAGGGGCTGAACCGACAGGTCAGGCGCATGACCGCCGCAGTAGGGCATCCGACGCTGCGACTTGTGCGGGTGGCGATCGGGCCGATTGTGCTCGGAGACCTCCAGCCAGGCCACTGGCGGGATTTGACGAGTCGTGAGATTGCGGAGATCTATTCCGCTGTTCGTCGTTCGTGAATTGTGAGCGAGACAAGCACGACGTGCGTGACAGGCGCGACTCGCGAAGATGAAACATTCGACCCGTCCCGCTTTTCTCGCAAGTCTCGCACGAATAATGAGATACGCTTCACGAGGAGCGCGCTCTCAGCGATTTCAAGACGAACTGTCATGAAGGATGAGGTGTGAGGTCTGATGATTCGATACGACTCTCGCTGTGTGATCGCCTTAGTCATGGGCCTGTTAATTAGTCTCGTTGGCTGTCAGACGAGAGGCGGGCTGACCCTGCAAGGGCTGCCCTGTTCGGAGATCGAACAGCAGATCAATCTTTCAGACAGGATCGAAACCCTCAACCGACTGGCCGATGCCTTTGCGGCGCAGTGCTATGACACCGTAATCGTTCATGGCGAGAAGGCCCGGTCGGAATTCAGGCACAAGACTTTTTCCCTCATGAAGGAGACCACCAACGTCTTCATTCCGGAGGGCTCCTTCATCGATTACGTGTTGGAAAGTTATGAGCGCGGCTATCTCAGCCTCTTACTGGCGGCGAGCTATGCGAACGTGCAGAAACCGGAGGAGGCGAAGGTCGAACTCAGGCAACTGGATCATGAGCTGTTTACGCCACTCTACAATTACGGCGAAGACCCGGTAAATCTGTTGTTGTCGGCTGTGTTATGGGAGCGAGTGGGGGAGGTGAATGAGGCGCGCGTCGATTGGCTCCGGCTGAGAGACCTGGGCCTGATGTGGAAAGGCCAGCAGGACGCGGTCCGGATATTTGCCGCGCGGCAGGTGGATCGGATTGATGAAGGGCCGGGGCTCAGCGAGCCGTGGCACGTCTATGGTATCGGTCGATTTCCGGAACTCACGTGGGACCTACAGTTCTTTGGATCCACGAGCGGATATTTTTCCGTGAAGGCGAACGGGGAATTTTCTCGCGCCTGTCAGTCCGACACCGGCGTGCGGCTGTCCACGCGAAGTTGGTTCGACAAGGTGGCGATTCGCCATAGCCACGGGTACCATCCGCTCCTGAACGTGCAGGCATGGATCCGATTGCCGATTGGTCTGACCTACAGCCTGGTCCCGTTGGCGGCAGGAGCCGGCGTCATGGTCGGAGGCTGCATGCTCGATGCGGCGGGCAAGGGCAACGGGGCGCTCTGCCAGCTTTCGGTGATCGGAGGGATGGTCTTGATGCGCACCGCGCCAGCGGTGCTCGAAGGCGCCCTACAACCGGACCTGCGGCACTGGGAGCATGTACCGGCAGCGTTTGTGGTGACCAGAGCCTCAAAGCCAGAGCTGGAGCCCTGCTTGCCGAAACTTGAAACTGCTGTTCAGCGGCTTTGGTAGGAGTAATCCGACTGCGGGCTTCAGAAGGTGTTCAGCAATTTTGTCAGGCAGTACGGCGCCGCAACTCGTGGTGGCATGAATCAGGGTACACGATTGGGGAGAGCTTCCCTAAAAGGTTCCTGTGACACCCTATTCCCCCTCTCACGAGATCATGAGTTAACGGTTCTTGATGAGCTGGCCGACAATGCCTATGCCGATGCCGAGGAAGAGATAGCCGGCGATCACGTTCAATATGACGATGGCTTGGGCGATCGGATGTGTCGGCTGGTATTCGACCAACGCGAGCGAGGACGTGATATTGATCGCGTAATAGAGGCCGGACCAGAGGGGAATCCAGGCAGACGGATTGGTATTGCTCATTGGTTGCAGCCACTGCACGCGGAAA
>JANYBU010000238.1 GCA_025360665.1 Nitrospira sp. | reverse complement strand
TTACGGCAAGCCGGGTCCTGCCCACTCGTCTGCTGGTCGCAGCCATGTCCCGCCGGTCCTCGAAACCTCGCCTGCTGATTAGCGCCTCCGGTATCGGCTACTACGGGGCCAGTGATGATTCAGTGCTGAACGAGGGTGCTGCGCGCGGCCAAGGCTTTCTGGCCGATCTCTGCCTTGCCTGGGAAGCGGAGGCGCTGCGAGCTGCGGAGTTCGGTGTGCGAGTCGTCATGTTGCGGACCGGCATGGTGCTCGAACAAGACGGCGGGGCCTTGTCGAAAATGCTGTTGCCGTTCCGGCTCTTTGCGGGCGGTCCGATCCTGCCGGGCACGCAGTGGGTGTCCTGGATCCATCGGCGCGATCATATCGGGTTAATCCAATGGCTCCTCACAACGCCACGCGTCTCCGGTCCCGTCAATGCGGTGGCGCCGGAGGCTGTGACGATGAACCGGTTCTGCCAGGTGCTCGGGCAAGTGCTCCAGCGGCCTTCCTGGCTTCCCGTGCCGGGCTTCGCGTTGCACGTGGCATTGGGTGAACTGGGGACGCTCATGACCACGGGCCAACGGGTCAATCCGGCGAAGGCGCTCTCCGGGGGATACGTCTTTCACTATCCCACCCTGGAACCGGCCTTGCGGGCGATCGTGACGAAGGGATAGAAGAATGTTGGAGAGGCTCCTCGGTAACCAACAGGGAATGCGATGACGACCGTGGCACTCCGTCTTGGCATCAGCCGTTGTCTCCTGGGTGATGAAGTCCGCTACGACGGGAGACACAATCTGGACAATTTTCTGACGGGAGTGTTGGGCCGCTATGTGGAATGGATCCCCGTCTGTCCGGAGGTTGAGGCAGGACTGGGCACTCCTCGCGAGGCGATGCGGCTGGTCGGCAATCCTCAAAATCCCCGACTCGTGACGATCGAGAGTAGGATAGATCACACGCGCGCACTGGAGAGGATGACCACGAATCGGATCGAGGGACTGAAGAAGTTGGATTTATCCGGGTACGTGTTTAAAAAGAGCTCGCCGAGCTGCGGAATCGCGCGAGTTCGTCTCTACAATGAGCATGGGGTGCCCAGCCGGAAGGGAGTCGGACTGTTTGCGCGGACCTTTATCGAGCAATTCCCTCTGATTCCGGTCGAAGAAGAAGGACGGCTCTGTGAGCCTACGCTCAGGGAGAATTTTATCGAGCGGGTTTTCTGTTACCGCCGCTGGCAGGATCTCGTGCAAAGTGGAGTCACGAGGCAGGCCCTGGTGCAGTTCCACACGATCCACAAATATTTACTGTTGGCCCATAGCCCGCAGCAATACGAGGTGCTCGGGCGGCTGGTCGGTCAGGCTCATCAGCACCGTCCCAAGGAACTCGCCCACCGGTACGGGGAACTGTTCATGAAGGCGTTGGCTGTGAAGGCGACGGTGCGCAAGCATGTGAACGTGCTCCAGCACATTCTGGGGTATTTCAAGGAGCGGCTCAGCGCTCACGAGAAAGCCGAGCTGTTGGGCGTGATCGGCGATTATCATCACGGGCTCACGCCCTTGGTTGTTCCTCTGACACTGATCAAGCACTACGCCCGGATCTTTGACGTGAGCTACATTCGCGAGCAGGTCTATCTCAATCCGCATCCGAAGGAACTCATGTTGCGCAATCATGTGTAGCAGGCTGTTGAAAAAGTACGCCAGCCGGGAAACGCTGAACGGTGAGCGATGAACTATGAATAAGGAAACGATGGTCACTTCAGCATTCCGCGATCATCGTTCAAAGTTCAGTTGTTCGCTCGCTGCGGCCTTGGTACGGGAATGGCGTGCGTCTTGGCGCAGCGGGTGGGCGGGTGAGAAGTCTGGCCTTTTTGAACTGCCTGCGTCCTAAATTATTTTTCAGAATTCTAGTAGTGCTTGTATAGGAAGAAAGGAGTGCGCTGATGGCGACTGTTGTACGGGGAGTGATTCTTGTGGGACACGGGGGCATTCCCAAGGGTTGCCCCCAGGAATTGATCACGATACTGAAACGGTTGGAGGCTCAGCGGCGTGCCGCTAAGATGCCTCCCTCCCTGGAAGAACTTGAGCTGGATACCAAGATCCGCCAGTGGCCGAGGACACCGGAGTCGGACCCCTATCAATCAGGACTGGAAGCGGTGGCTGCTCAGTTGCGAGCCAACCTGGGGGAGGTGCTCTTCGCCGTGGCCTACAACGAGTTTTGTGCGCCGACCTTGGAAGAATCGGTGGAGGACCTCATCAAGAAGGGCGCGACCCACATTACCGTGACCACGACGATGTTCACGCCTGGTGGTTCCCACTCGGAGATTGAGATTCCAGAAATCCTCGCTCATCTGCGGCCGCAGCATCCCGGGGTCGAACTCCGTTACGCCTGGCCGTTCGATCTTCAGCTTGTCGCGAATACGTTGGCCGAGCAGGTGAAGCGATTTGCTTGAACAGGATCGCGGGATGTATTTGCGGGGCGAAGAAGAGGAATTAATTTAAGGCAGGAGGATTCTTTTTGGTCCTCGCCGAGCGTACAATGGCGAACCACAGTACAGGAAAATCATCGAGTCACAGGATGTCGCCCCTCAAATTTGAGTTAGCAAAAGCCTTTCATGAAACCCATTCATTCAAGTGGGATCCCGCTACAGGGTTCACACTTGCTTCTGGTTTGAGGAGCCCCTTCTACGTCGATTGCCGGTCTCTGATGGCCCATCCTGGATCGCGCCGTCTTGTGGCCAACTTGGCGTACGACGCGTTGCGGCCGGTCGAACTCGATTGCCTCGGAGGACTGGAAATCGGGGCGATTTCCATTGCCACCAGCATCTCAGATTTTGCCTTTGCGGCTCAGCCACAGAGAACGTGGCGGACCTTTGTGGTGCGGAAGCAGGCGAAGGATCATGGGCTCGGAAAACTCATCGAAGGATCGTTCCAACCAGGGGATCGAGCCGTGATCGTGGATGATGTGCTCACAAGCGGAGGGTCGCTTCTCAAGGCTGTTGCGGCTGCTAGAGGTGCCGGCCTGGTTGTAACCCATGCCTTGGTGATCGTAGATCGAAAGGAACAGGATGGGCGGAGCAAGGTTGAAGCTGAAGGGCTGACGCTCGTCAGTCTGCTGACCATCGACGACCTGACTCGTGCGCAACCAACTCGCCCCTAGGCTTCCGAGACGCGTATACCTCACTTACACTGAAACTGAATCCCCCATCGGCGCTCCTGCACAATCTCCTGCGCCCCTTCAACCGCGCCAACCACGCGAGACCGGCCTTTGGCTTCCCCTTCCCGCACGATGGTATAGGGGCCGCCGCATTTCTCCTTCATGAGGGCAAGGGCGTCTTGCCGAAACGATGATAGCATCGATCCCTGCTCCCCCTTGAAGGGATAGGCGACAACCCCTCCGTCTTCTCTTTCCTGAACCAGTTTTGCCCCCTCGGCACAGCCGACCAGGATAATGACGAAGAGAACGGCAAGGCTTGACCAGATCTTCATGGGGTCCCTATCATAATCGTGAGAGTGATCGCTGTCGAACGATTCACCGCCCTGTCTGTTGTAAGGAGGCCAACCATGATCATGCGCATCGTCATCACCGTTGTCGGTCTGTTTCTGCTGTCTGCGATCTCGATCAGTGGCGTGTCAGCCCATCATTCCTACTTGCTCACCGTTCAGCAGTTACGTGCCGGGTTGACCAAGGCGCCCTCGGTACCACAGAAGGGTTTCATCTTGATCGATGTCCGATCTGCGGAAGAACATGCGACAGGATTTATTCCCGGAACTGATTTGAACATCGACTTCAAGGAAATTCAGGCTCGGCATCGGGACATCGGGGCCCAAATGGAGGACCATCTGGTGGTCTATTGCCAATCCGGCTACCGCAGCAACATTGCGGCAGAAACGTTGGCAGATTTGGGCTACCGTCATGTCTACAACGTCACCGGCAGCATGAATGCCTGGCTTGCAGCGGGCTTTCCGGTTGAATCTTGGCGTCGCTAGTTCAGTTCATTTCTCCACGATCTCATCTGTTCTACCGAGTCTTGGCGCCGGCTGGTCGCGGCGCGGACTGATCCCGATCACGGACGGAAGTCCGATGTGGGCTATGGTGCTGCTTTCCAAGAGGGGTATCCAGCTGTGGAAGCCGGCCATCTTAGACGTGGCTTCCCGGAGCGAAGGGCTGACGGCGACGTCTGAAGAGGATCCTCCATCCATGGCCATGACCTGGCGTAGGGAGGGAAAGGCGTCCCGCAGACATTCCCCAAGGGCATGAAGCGACACCACTTCCGTGGTCTTGAGGACGAGGAGATGTCCATTGTCTTGCTCTGCGACGAGGGTCTGATGTGCGCGTTTCCCGGTTTGACGCACACGGATTTTTCCGGTCCGGTCGAGAAGCATGAGCGATTGCGCAGCTTCTCGATAGGGAGCGTGCTGCTCGTCAAAGGTGTCAAAGCTCAAGTCCAAGACCCGCGCGCGTCGTGAACGGCCATCCGCCGGTTCTGCTACAAACAGTCCCAGCCAGGTGGCGTGCCGCTTGCTCCCCAGCGAGTGGCCGTTTCCATAGAGCAGCCCGAGATACGCATAATTCTCACGGAAGAGCCCGGCATTGAAGACCAGGTCGTGGCCGGTTCGTTCTTGCCATTGGCGAATATCGGGCGGGTCCGAGAGACCGTCTTGCTGGTAGTAGTGCACGGTGAAGCGATAGCGATCAGGGTCGATCTCGATGGCGACCAACGGCGCAACGTCTGGGCACTGCGTGTGAGGATTCCAGACGGAAATGGATAAACCGTCTCCGAGTTGATCCCCTGTGAGAGTCTGAGCTGTCGTCGTCGCGGGTCCGCTGAACATGACGAAGATGATACCCATGAGAAACTGGGCGACAGGGGTGATAGGGAGAGACCAGTGGAAGCTGTTGTCCCGTACCATAGTGTCTCAGGATCGAGTATAGAGAGAGCATCTGCGTAGCGTCAAATCATTCGAGGAAGAGAGGCAACGACTGCGATGCGAGCCTCTCATGGTCAGCGCGGGATTGGCTGGGCGGTCGATGGGGAAGCGCCGGTCTTGTCCGATGGTGTGCCGGTATCGAGCAGATTGCGGACTGCGCGGGCGAGCACCTCAGGCGTGAAGGGCTTTTGCAAAAAGCTGCTCGTGCCCTCTTCTTGTCCGGCCATGATACCAACGTCATCCATATACCCCGATATAAACAGAGTTCGTAAATCCGGCTTGATGACGGAGAGATGCTGTGCCAGTTCCCGTCCGCCCATACCGGGCATGACGACGTCGGTCAGGAGGAGCTGTAAGGAGCCTGCTTGTTGGGTCGCCAGCAAGCAGGCTTCGACCCCGTTCTTG
>JANYBU010000171.1 GCA_025360665.1 Nitrospira sp. | reverse complement strand
CCGACGACCTTGGAGGTTCGTCAGGCAACCTTGGCGAGTGTGTCGGTAGCCCGACGAAGACTCCCGGCATTCGAGGCCTGGATGAACTTCTTGGTCTTCGGGTGTTGGTGTTCTGGTCGTCCAGCCGAACCAGTGACTGCCCACTCTAGCCCCAACTTCATGGCTGGAGTATTCCAGAGATAGACAAGGGCTTGTCTAAGAAATTGTCCACGTAGACCGTTTTTGTTTTTCAGTCTGGCCAATGACGCCAGGGCCTTCGGATACGTCTCGGCGTACCGCCCCAGTTGAAGGTTGTCGGCGTCATTGATGACACCCCGCACGAGGCCGGATTGGTGGCAATGGTCCAATGTTGGGGCAAGGAGTGGAAGGCCCGTCAGTGGGGAAATACCCTTAGAGGCTTCGAGTAGGAAGTCCACCACAGCATGAGCGCCAGGGCCGTAGCGGTGGCCCAACACCCCACGGCGAATCGAAGACTTCCCTGCGTCCGATGCGCGCCACCGTTGGTCCAATACCTTCCCTGCGTCCGAAGTTCGCCAGCGGTGCCTGGACAATCTGCTGGTGCGTTTCCCCTTGTCCGAGTTATACCACCGTAGGTGAGCGCGTTTGTGAGCGCGTTTCCCGGCGTCAGAGGCGCTATACCGGGCTTGCGCGGCCTTCCGCGCCCCGCTGGTCTTGGCTCGGTACGGTCGCCTACACGCCCGGCACTCTGTACTGAGCCCGTCAGCGCGGCTATTGTTCGTGTACCAGTGTTCGCGGCTTCTAAACTCCTTGCATCTGCCACAGACCTTCCCCTCGCGTTGGCGTCGTTCGATCTCGTCTTGAGTCAGCTTCGCTGGCATAGGTATTCCATCCTAGTGTTGAAGTGGCACGAAGGCGGCTACGGTCGCCGCCTGTTTGGGTGCTGTTGGTGATGATGCGGGTGAGTGGCTGAGAAGACTGACTACCCGGCTATTGGCAATGAACGGAACCGTTGTATCCTCGTTTGCAAACCTGCGTCTTCCCATCCTGATACCAGTTCCAGGTGGGGGGCGCGTTGTAGGACTTTGGGTTGAACATATTGCGGTCCGATTCTGCCGCCATGCGCTCTCGTTCTCGGTTGATCTCCTGGTTGCGTTGCGCCCAGTGGTCGTTTTGCCGTTGCACGTCGGGAAGGGCAGGTGTACGCCAGGATTCACGGAGTTCGTTATCGGAGTAGGAAAAGGACACGGAGGTAGGGCCAGCGGCGAAGCAAAGCACAAGGGAAAGAGCGGCGAGGATGATGGTGATGTATCGCATGGTGGAATCTCCTTCTAAGTTGAATTAAAGAGTAACGCGGGTTGATTGCTTGGTCAATGCTACTTACGGGTCATGCCGGTGTGGAACGGGTCTCGTTCATAGGCCACTCCTCGATAAATACCTAGAGTATCAACCTAGCTGGACAAAAATTGGGGTAAGGGATGTCAAGGAATGCAGGAGCTTAGCCCGTATTGTTCATGAAGGTTCGTCGCGAAATGGCGGAGTGGCGCGCGACAAGCGCGAGGACCGGCTGGTCTCTCTGGTTTATCTGGTCTGTCTGGTTTGTTTGGTTGAGCCAGACAAACCAGACAGACCAGATGAACCAGATCAACCCTCGCTCGTCGCGCTTTTCCCGCCAGTCTCGCCTGAGTCAGGCATCCGCGCTTGCAGCAGAAGCTTCATGAATAATGCGGGTAGGAGCGGTGTGAAATGATCGCGCGAGCCGTCGGCCACATGATTCATGACGTGTCTGCTGCCCATGCAGATGCCTTGCTCAAGCGAGACGGGCGAGACGACCGAGGGTTCGAGGTCCGAAGTTCAAGGTTTTTGGAGCTTCGAACCCAGAACTTCGAACTCCGGATCGCGCGTGAGGCGCTCCGCCCTGCCAGTGTGCGATGCCCCTGCGCGAATAATGTGGGCTATCAGCTTTACATTCAAATACTTGCCCAATATAATCCGAGAGTTTTGCACGCATGTTGCCGTAGGTGACGCCTGTGCGCTGAACGCGTCGGTCTGTCACGTCAGCAACCTCCTCTGCCGCCATCATCACACGTTCCCGGTATGCGTGGTGTGTGATTGGGTCACAGGGGCAGGGTGTGCGGTCACAGCCAGACAGGATTGCCCATGATGTTGCCAGTGTCTTTCTCTGCCTACGGAACTCGGAACCGGTGAGGGGCACGTGTTGTCCAGCCGGGCCTCGTTGGCTCTTCGTCATGGTGCTCCTCACCCTGACCTGCGGCGTGCTGCCGGTGCTTGCGGGCGCGGCGGAGCAGGCCGGCGTCACAGTGACGGCGATTGAGATTCGAGGGAACAAGCGGATCGAGTTACCGGCGATTGCCGGCCGACTGACGTTGAAGCCCGGCGATCCCTATACTCCTGAGAATGTCCGCGGACAAATCAAAATTCTCTATGAAACTGGGTTCTTTGAAGACGTGCAGGTGGAGACGGAATTGGGAGCGGGCAGAGTGGCCCTGGCCTTTCTGGTCCGCGAGAAACCGTTTATCACCGAGATCGTGTTCGATGGGAATCGAGAGCTCAGCGACGATAAGCTTAAAGAGAAGATCACGATCAAGAGCCAGGCTTTTCTCGATCAGCCGCAGGCCAAAGAGAGTGCAGAGAAAATTCGTCTGGCCTACCAGGGGGACGGCTACTTTAATTGCCGGGTGATCCCGGTCGTGCAGACCTTGGATGAGGATCGGAAGCGCCTGACGTTTTTTGTGAAAGAAGGGGACAAGGCGCGCGTCAAAACGGTCAATTTTGACGGCCTGCACGCGGCGACGAAGGACGAAATGTTCAAGGTGATGGCGACGCGGGAATGGATTCCCTGGCACGGTCTGATCACGCAGCTGAAGTTGCCGTCGCTTTTCTCGGATGCCGGCGTCTTGAAGCAGGAAGAAATGAACAACGACGTCGAGCGGATCAAAGAGGTCTTGCTCAATAAAGGCTATTTAAACGCCCGGGTCGGGTTGCCGACTGTGGAGCTCAGCGACGAGAAGAAATGGTTCGTTGTCACCTACGCGGTGATGGAAGGGGAGCCGTTTACCGTGGCCGAAGTCGGGTTCCGCGGGAATACGGTGTTCGAAGATCCGGAGCTTCGCCAGGGGCTCAAGATTAAGGAAGGGGAGATCTTTCAGCGTCAGAAGCTCCGCGACGAGATTACGCGGTTGAACGATCTCTATGGGAGCAAGGGCTATTCGTTTGCCGATGTCTCGCCCAACGTGAATCCGAACATGGAGGACCGGACCGCGACCATCATCCTGACCATCAAGGAAGGGGAGTTGATGCGGATCCGTCAGATCAACATCCATGGGAACGAGAAGACCAAAGACAATGTGATTCGTCGTGAAATCCGTGTCGATGAACAGGACGTCATCGATACCCCCTCGCTGAAGCGGAGCTTTCAGCGGCTCAATAACTTGAACTTTTTCGAGACGGTGGAAATCCTTCCGGCGCAGGTGGGTGTGGATAAGGTCGATCTGAATGTGCGGGTGAAAGAAAAGCCGACCGGCCAGTTCAGCATCGGCGGCGGATTCAGCACGTTGGATAAGTTGGTCGCGATCGCCGATATTACGGAAGGAAATCTCGGCGGGAATGGCTGGATGGGACGAATCCGCGGTCAGTTGGGACAACAGCGGACATTAGGGTTGATCACATTTCGTAACCCCTATTTGAACGACTCCTTGACGTCGATGCAGCTGGACATCTATCGCAGCGCAACGAACTACATCACCTATTTTGAGAAGAAAGCCGGTGCGAGTGTCACGTTTGGTCGATGGCTCTCTGAGTATGCCTCCGGGAGCATGAGCCTGTTCGCGGAGCAGATGAATTTCAGCAATCCACTGGTAGGGATTTGCCCGAATCAGTTTCCTCTTGTGTGTAGTCAACTTGGGAATCAGACGACGACTGGGTTTCGGACCTCGCTGTCCCGCGACACCAGAGACTACAATTTGGATCCCCGTACCGGCTGGCGAGCCTCTGCGGGCTTCGACTTGGGGACGCCCTACCTGGGCGGGAGCAATAACTACTATAAATATTATCTGGATGTTGTTAAATATACGCCGCTGCCTTTAGATACGCGTGTTGCGGTCCGCGTTCGCTATGGCGCCGCAGTCGGCATCGAGGGGAAACCCATTCCATTGACCGAACGGTATTTTGTCGGCGGCATCAATACGATGCGCGGCTTTGTGTTTGGGCGTGCGGGACCGGTGACCGACAGCAATTCTCTACTCGGCGCAACCAAACAGTTGATCTTCAATAACGATTTTATCTTTACGATTTCCTCTGATGCCAAATTGAACGGGGTGATCTTCTTTGACTACGGGAAAGGCTTTAACGACAATGAACCTCTCTCGTTTAAGTTGCGGAAAACGGTCGGATTAGAAGGGCGATGGATTTCACCCTTTGGTCCCCTCCGCGCCGCCTATGGGATTAATCTGGAGCCCCACCCAGGAGAACGCAAAGGGGTCTTCGAGTTTACCATCGGTTCTCTGTTCTAATGGGGCAAATCTTTGACCACGAGTGAGAGGTAACGGTGTGATTCAGGTTGATGTCGTCATAAAGAAGGTGTTCTGCACAGGAGGTCTGTTGATGGCGCTCCTCGCTGTCTCCAGCTGCGCTGCCGGCTGGGCCAAAGTAGAAGGGAAGGTGGGGGTCGTCGATCCGGCCCGTGTCCTGAGCGAGACGAACGCCGGCAAGAAGGCCAAGGATTCCTTGAGTGCATTCGCCAAGAATCGCCAGGCACTGATGGAGATGGAGGAGAAAGAGCTCCGCCGGATGGAAGAAGATTTCGGGAGGCAGGCCAGTGTGTTGAGTGCGACTGCGAAACGGGAGCGCGAAGAGCAGTTTCGGCGTCGGATGGCGGAGTATCAGCAGAAAGCGGGCGAAATGAACCGGGAGGTTCAGGAAAAGCAAAAAGACGTGCTTGAAGGGTTCCGTGAGAAGATAGAACGCATCGTGGGGAAAGTATCGAAGCGCCTCGGATTGCAGGTTGTCATAGATAAGGGGAAGGGCGGCCCCACTTTATATAGCGATGAAGGACTCGATATTACGGGTCAGGTCATTGATGAGTTTAACCGTGAGTATCTCTAGCAGGCGAAAGTAGGATAGCCGTGCGGGACGGGCGGGGGTTCGAGGTCCGAAGTTCGAGGTTTTCGGAACTTCGAACCCAGAACGTCGAACATCTGATCGCACCTATCTCGTGCTTCACGTGCCCCCGTCCACGGGCGGGGGGGGGATTTTTTCAGCATCCTGCTGCATGCGTAGGATGTGGTACTCATGAGGAGAGGAGGAGGATTCGATGGAACGAACGAGAGTGACTGGTCTGATCAGTGCAGGGGCATTGTGGTTGGCGATGGTGTCGCCGGGGTTATCGGCTGAAACCTTCAAGGTTGCGGTGATGAACCAACAAGTGGTTGTCGAGCAGTCGAAGGCCGGCAAGCGGGCCTTGGAAGAGCTCAAGGCCTACTCCATGACCAGGCAAAAGATTATCAATGCCGACGATCAAGAACTGAAGGAATTGGAACAGACGATCCAAGACGGGAAGTTGACCGACAGCGCGAAGCAAGAAAAACAAGGTCAGTTCCAGGCCAAGATGGAGGCCTATCAACGTCGCCTGGGCGACTTCAATCGCGAGATTCAACAGAAGCAGCGTGAGATGGTGGCGGAGTATTCGAAGAAGGTGCAAGCGGCCGCGCAAGCCGTGGGGGAGAAGAACGGGTACGTCGCGGTCATTGACAAGGGGAACGAGGCGGCGATCAAGATCGTGCTCTATCATCAGCCTGCGTTGGATGTGACCGATCAGGTGGTGAAGGAGTTCGATCGACAGAATAAGTAGCAGAGGAGGGGATGGGCAGCCTGGTCGTCTTCCTGCTCGCGGAACGCGCACGATAAGAATGTGCTCGCTTGGGCGAGCGACGCGTCCCGGCGCGTCCAGGGCGGGCGGGTGAGAAGGTCGCGCAATCGAGGATCAACCAGGCTACCCTTGAAAGTGAAGTGTGCGGGATTGGGATGACGTGCGCAGTAGGGGGCCAAACCAGGCCGCCCCCGTAGAAAGATAGAGAGCAAGCTTGGAGGGAGCATTCGTAGTGTCGCCACAATCTCAGAATGCACACAACTGAAGTCTTGTCTATTGAGGAGGTTCCGCCGATGTCCGTGATGGAACAAGCCGAAATTCAGTCCCTCTTGCCTCACCGGTATCCCTTTCTCCTGGTCGATCGTGTGCAGGAGTGGGACCCCGACCGGCGGATCGTAGGGATCAAGAATGTGACGATCAATGAACCCTTCTTTCAAGGGCATTTTCCTGGACGCCCGGTCATGCCGGGGGTGTTGATTCTCGAAGCCATGTCTCAAGTTGGTGCGATTCTGGCGCTGAAGTCATTGGGGCGCGCGACGCGTCCGGTGGTGTATTTGACCGGTATCGATGGGGCGAAGTTTCGAAAACCAGTCGTGCCAGGTGATCGATTACGGTTTGAGATCGATGTCGTCAAGAAACGGGCGCCGTTCTGGAAGATGCAGGGCAAGGCGTTTGTCGAGGATGAGCTCGTCTGTGAAGCCGAAGTGACCGCCATGGTGACAGAAGAAAAGGCCGAAAAATAGTGATCTGTGATGAGTGAACAGTCATGAGTTATCGGAAGGGAACGCCACGCCAAGATCATGACATGAACGGGCGTTACCCTGATCACCCCTCACGCATCACCCATCACTGGAGGACCGAGTGAAGATTCATGCGAGTGCGATCATTCACCCCAACGCACAGTTGGCTGCCGACGTTGTCGTGGGACCCTTTTGTGTGATCGGCGAACACGTCACCATTGGACCGGGGACGCGGCTTGTTTCTCATGTCGCAGTCGATGGCTGGACAGAGGTCGGTGCGCGGTGCGAGCTGCATCCCTTTGTTTCAATCGGTGCCCCGCCTCAACATCTCAACTATAAAGGCGAACTGACCAAGGTGGTGATCGGCGACGACAACATCCTTCGGGAATATGTCACGGTCAACCGCGCGACGGTACAAGGCGGTGGAACAACCACCATCGGCTCCAAGAACTTCTTAATGGCCTATGTGCACATCGCCCATGATTGTCATCTCGGCAGCCATCTCATCCTGGCCAATGCCGCCAGTTTAGCCGGCCACATCACCATCGGCGATCATGCCATCATCGGGGGACTGACCGGTATCCATCAACACGTGCGGGTCGGGTCGTATTCCATGGTCGGCGGTTGTTGCGCCCTCGGGCAGGACCTCCCGCCGTTCATGCGGGCTGCGGGTGGCTATCGTGCGCGGATGTATGGTCTCAACTCGGTGGGGTTGCGCCGTCAGGGGTTTTCGACCGATCGGATCTCGGTACTGAAACGGGCGTACGACATGCTCTTCCGATCGGGGCATCGAACCGCTGAAGCGGCCAAGCTCGCCAAGGTCGAGTACGAAGACCAACCCGATGTCATGACGGTTCTGGGGTTCCTGGAGGGGACAAAGCGTGGCATCTGCCGGTCAGTCGGCAAAGATCAAGAGGATGAGGAGTAAGCACTGTGGCATCATTGCCTCACGTCACCGATGGCGAGCGGATTGGGCTGATTGCTGGCAACGGCCGGTTCCCGATTATCTTCGCGGATAATGCCAGGAAGCTAGGCTATCACGTGTCGGCCGTGGCGCATGAAGGCGAGACGGAACCGGAGTTGGCCAGCCATGTGGATCGGATCCATTGGATCAAGATCGGCCAGCTCAACAAGCTGATCAAGGCGTTCAAGGAAGACAGTGTCCATCAGGCCGTGATGTTGGGGGGAATCAAGAAGACCCATATGTTTACTACCCTGCGGCCTGATTTTCGCACCTTGGCGTTGGCGACGCGTTTGGCGCTCTGGAAAGACGACGATATTTTGCGTGAAATCGCGAAGGAGCTTGAGCGAGAAGGGATTGCCATCTGTGAGTCGACCTTCGGGCTTGAGGGGATTCTTGTGGAAGAAGGGCCGTTGACCGAGCGGACTCCATCGGAGAAAGAGTGGGAGGATATCCGTTACGGGTGGGACGTGGCGCATGACATCGGGCGTCTTGATATCGGACAGTGCGTCGTGATCAAAGATCGCGTGGTCGTGGCTGTCGAGGCGGTCGAAGGCACCGACGGAGCCATCAAACGCGGCGGCGATTTGGCCAAGGGGGGGGCGGTGGTGGTCAAGCGATCAAAGCCTCAGCAGGATTTGCGGTTCGATCTCCCGGCCGTGGGGCCTCGGACCATCGAGGTCATGGCCTCGGTCAAGGCCTCCGTGTTGGCGATCGAAGCCGGTCGGACCATCCTGTTGGATCGCGAGATCATGTTGGAGAAGGCCCGGTCTGCCCGCATTGCCATTGTCGGGATCACGAAACTCGAACCGAGCGGGAAATGAGGCTCGAAGTATGACACCGTTGAGGGCAGGCGTCATCGGCGTCGGGCATCTCGGGCAGCACCATGCGCGCCTCTATGCCTCCTTGCCTGGGGCGCAGCTCGTCGGCGTGGCGGACCAGTCGGTTGAGCGTGCGCAGACGGTTGCAGATCGGCATGGGGTGCGCGTCTTTCGTACGGCTGCTGAGTTGTTGCCGCACGTCGATGTTGTCAGTGTGGCGGTGCCGACGTCAGGCCACTATGCTGTCGCGAAAGCCTGTCTGCAGGCGGGCAAACATGTTCTCGTCGAAAAGCCGATTGCCGTCACGCCCGAAGAGGCGCAGGAGTTGGTGCAACTGGCCAAGCAGCGAGGCTGTTGTTTACAGGTCGGTCACAGCGAACGGTTCAATCCGGTGATGGCGCTGATGCGTCCCCATATCGGGCGGCCTGTGTTCATCGAATGTCACCGTCTCAGCAGTTTCAGCGAACGGGGGACGGACGTGGATGTGGTGTTGGATCTGATGATTCACGATCTGGATCTCGTGCTATCGTTGAATCCTGGTCCCGTTGAGGAGGTGCGCGCTGCGGGAGTGGCAGTGTTGTCCTCCTCGATCGATATTGCCAACGCCCGCATTCAGTTCCGGAACGGCTGCGTGGCCAACCTGACCTCCAGTCGCGTGTCGACGAATAAGATGCGCCGGCTCCGCCTCTTCCAGCGAAACAATTATCTGTCGATCGATTTCCAGACGCGACAAGGTATGATTTGCCGACGCAACGCCAAGGCTGAGGAGCAGCCGACCGTCGAAGTTGAGCAATTGCAGGGTGGAGACGAAGAACCGTTGAAGCTCCAACTTGCATCGTTTCTTCACGCTGCCGGCACGGGCTCAAGGCCGGTGGTATCGGGTGAAGATGGCGCCGCGGCAGTGGACGTGGCGCATCAGGTCTTGCAGGCTATTGCGGCCTTTGCAGCTCGCCATGAAGAAGGGGATACGGGGGTAGCGGGGTATAAGGGGTAACGGGATAGAGGGGTAGTCGGGATAAAGGGATAGTAGGGGTAGCGGGATAGAAGTTGCAGACCCTTTACCCCGTCCCATTACCCCGTTACCCCTCTGCCCCTGTACCCCCTTCTTAGAAGCCATGAGGATGCTGATCGTAACAGGCGAAGCCTCGGGTGATCTCCACGGGGCTCATTTAGCCAAAGCGATCATGGCGCTCGACCCGACGGCCCAGCTAGTCGGCATTGGTGGGCCTGGGATGCGCGCCGCTGGCGTGAAGCTTGTGCCGGGTGTTCCGCAGCTGGACGTGATGGGATTGATCGGGCTGTCCGCTATCCGAGCCATGGTCCAGCGCGTGCGAGCCATCCGGCGGGTGCTGAAGGCAGAGGCCTGGGACCTTGTCGTGCTGATCGATAACCCAGGGCTGAACTTTCATTTCGCCCGAGTTGCCAAAGCCGCCGGTCGACGTGTGCTGTACTACATTGCCCCACAAGTGTGGGCCTGGCGGCCAGGGCGCATGAAGTGGATTCAGCGCCGGGTCGATCATGTCGTCGTCATCCTCCCATTCGAGCCGGAACTCTATCGTCTGGCAGGAGTGCGTTGCACGTTCGTCGGCCATCCATTGCTCGATACGGTGGCGCCGCATTATGATCGTGCGAAGCTTCGCAGGGAGTTCGGCTTGGACGAGTCCACCCGCGTCGTCGGATTATTGCCCGGGAGTCGAGTGAGCGAAGTCGAAATGCTCCTGCCGGTGCTCCTCAAGGCGGCTGCGCAACTGGTCGCAGCTGAACCGGGAACGCAGTTTATCCTGGCGCAGGCCTCCTCAATTGACGATAATCTGATCCAGGCCCTGCTGCAGCACAGCCCTGTACCGGTCCGAGTGGCGCACGATCAAGCCAGCGAGGTGATGGCCCTATCCGATGTGTTGTTCATTGCGTCGGGGACCGCGACCTTGCAGGCGGCGGTGGTGGGGACTCCCATGGTGTTGCTGTACAAGACGTCGCCGTTGACGTATCGGCTGGCGCGTTGGTTGATCAATGTGAAATGGATTGGGCTCGTCAATTTGGTGGCCGG
>JANYBU010000154.1 GCA_025360665.1 Nitrospira sp. | reverse complement strand
GTGTGTCGCCGGGAAGGGCGGCTTGACCCGCGGGAGGCCGCGCTTGCCTTCGAGCGACTCCAGCAAGGCCGTTTCTTCTCCGCAGATATAGGCGCCGGCACCTCGATGCACCCACACATTGGCGGTGATCCCTGATCCCAGAATGTTCGTGCCGATGTAGCCGGCGGTCCGCGCCTCGGCGATCGCCTGTTCCAAGATCCTGGCCCCAAGGACGAATTCGCCTCGTATGTATATGTAGGCGGATTCTGCTCCGATCGCATAGCAGGCGAGCACGATGCCTTCCAATACTTGATGGGGATCGCGCTCCATGAGCTGGCGATCCTTGAAGGTGCCCGGCTCGCTTTCGTCTGCGTTACAACAGAGGTACTTCGGGCCCGTATAGTTCTTCGGGAGAAAATTCCACTTCACACCGGTCGGGAAGCCGGCGCCACCGCGCCCCCTGAGCCCCGATTTCATGACCGTGGTGGTGACCTCGGTCGGCGGCACTTTCCCCACGACCTTGCGGAGCGCCTGATAGCCGCCCGCGCACTCGTAGTCTTGAAGGCTGCCGGTATAGCCAGGCTGCATCATGTTCTTGAGCAATATCAGTTCGTGTTTGGGCATAATTTCAGCGTGAAACGTAAAAGGTGGACGGTGAACGGTTGTAAGAGTGCCGTAATCCAATACGTTTCACGTTTTACGCCTCACGTTTCACGGCTACCGGTTCAGGCCACATAAACGGGCCGGTCTTGAGCGAACAGGTCCCGTCTTGTTTGAGATCGGCCAGGATTCGGTCGAATTTTTCTTCTGTGAGCCATTCGTAATAGTCCTCGTTGACCTGCATCATCGGCGCGGTGCCGCAGGCGGCGAGGCATTCGACCGCGCTGAGGGTAAAGAGTCCGTCGGCCGTCGTCTCGCCCGGTCCGATTCCGAGTTTTGTCTTGACCCACCCGATGACCGTATCCGACCCAACCAACGCGCACATCAGGGACTTGCAGACTTGGAGATGAAACTTCCCCACGCGCTTGAGATTGAGCATCGTATAGAACGTGGCCGTCTCATAGACTTGGGGCGGGGTCAGACGCAAGAGCCCCGCGATCTCCTTCATCGCCGCCTCGGACACGAAGCCCTCGTCCTGTTGCGCCAGATACAGCAAGGGAATCAACGCCGAGCGCTTCACCGGATACCGGCTCAGGATCTGTTCAATTTCCGTTCCGTATTTCTCTTTCAACATTGTGTTCTTTTCGCCGATCCTTCGTGAGGCGTAAGGGGTGAGGCGTGAGGGGAGTAATCTTTTCTCTCGCCTGACGCCTTACGTTTCACGCCTAACGTCATCGATCGCATTCTCCCATTACGACGTCATAGGTTCCGAAGATCGTGATGATGTCGGAAATCAGGTAGCCTCGCGCCATGTGGTCGAAGGCGCCCATGTGTACAAATGAAGGGGCGCGAATCTTCAGTCGGTAGGGACGGGGGCTGCCGTCGCTGACGATGAAAAATCCCAATTCGCCTTTTGGGGCCTCGGTCGCGCAGTAGGTCTCGGCCTTCGGTGGCTTGATGCCCTGGGTATAAATGATGAAATGATGGATCAAACTTTCCATGTCCCGCATGACCAGTTCCTTGGGCGGCGGGATATATTGCGGCGCCTCGGCCATGATCGGCCCAGACGGCAGCTGATCGAGACATTGCTGGATGATCCTGGCGCTCTGCCGCATTTCTTCCATGCGGATCCAGTACCGGTCGTAGGTGTCGCCGTTCTTGCCGATCGGCACTTCCCACTCGACTTTGTCATACACGCCGTAGGGCTCGACCTTGCGGATATCGTAGTCGACGCCCGACCCTCGCAACACCGGCCCGGTGCAACCGAAGTTGATCGCGTCCTCGGCCGAGAGCACGGCCACGTTCTTCGTGCGGCCGAGAAAGATGCGACTCGACGCGATGAGCGAATCGTATTCCTTAACCTTCTCGGGAAAGGTCTCGAGGAACGTGTTCATCCGTTGGACCAGTTCTGGAGTGAAATCGCTATCGACACCGCCGATGCGGTAGTAGTTCAGAGTCAGACGGGCTCCGCAGAGTTTTTCGAACATGTCCAGCAGGGTTTCGCGCTCCCTGAAGGTCCAGAAGAAGACGGTCATGGCGCCGATATCGAGGGCCTGCGTACCGAGCCAAAAGAGGTGCCCGATGATGCGTTGCATCTCGGCCACGAGAGTCCGGATGTATTCGGCTCGGAGCGGCACCGTGATCTCAAGGAGTTTTTCCACGGCCCGCACGTACGCGTAGTTGTTGGACATGGCACAGACATAGTCGAGCCGGTCCGTGTGCGGGATGATTTGCATGTAGGTCAGACCCTCGGACAATTTCTCGACGCCTCGATGCAGGTAGCCGAGGTCCGGTGTGGCTTTCACGATCCGTTCGCCATCCAACTCAAGGACAACCCGCAACACACCATGGGTGCTCGGATGCTGTGGCCCCATGTTCAGCAGCAATTCCTCTTTCCGTCTGGAACTGGGCATGCCAGGCTCGGCGCGAAAGACGTGTTTCTGCTCCTCAGGGACTTCGCTCTCCGTGACGTCGAGCGGGGGCTCGTCCAATCTCGGGATGAAGTCGAACTCGCTGCGCCAACCACGTCCTTCGGTCGGGAAGTCTTTCCTCAAGGGGTATCCCTCGGCATAATCTTCCGGCATTAAAATGCGCCGGAGATCGGGATGGCCGGAAAAGTGAATGCCCATCATGTCGTACACTTCGCGTTCCAGGAACTCGGCTCCCTTCCAGATTCCGGTGACCGACGCAATCGTCGGATCGTCCTCCGTGATGCGCGCCTTGACGCGAAGGCGTTGCCGAAGGGGGAGCGAGTGCAAGTGGTAGACAACTTCGAACCGCAGCTGATCTTCGGGATAGTCGACGGAGCAAATATCGGTGAGATGGTCAAAGGCTGCCTCCGGCGCATCGTGCAAATAGCGCGCAATATCCAGCAGGCGCGCGGCGGCCACAGAGACAGCGGTCTCGGCACGTGCGGCGTCGATGCGGGTCGCGAGGATCGCGTCCGGGAATTTCGTCCTCAGGCTGTCGAGCAGGGCTTGCATAGTTCTTGTTCGCGAGTCGCGCCCGTCTCGCAGCTCATCTCACGAATACCTTCTCCCGCTGAATCTTTTGCTGCAACTTGAGCAATCCATCGATCAACGCCTCCGGACGGGGCGGGCAGCCCGGCACATAGACATCGACCGGAATAAACTGGTCGACGCCTTGGACCACCGCGTAACTATTGTAGTGGTTGCCTGAGGTGGCGCAGGAACCCATAGAAATGACATACCGCGGTTCCGCCATCTGGTCGTAGATGCGGCGGATCACCGGCGCCATCTTGCGCGTCACAGTGCCGGCGACGATCATGAGATCGGACTGCCGTGGGGAGGCCCGAAAGACACCGGCGCCGAATCGATCCAGGTCGTATCGCGACGACACACTCGCAATCATTTCGATGGCGCAACAGGCGAGACCGAAGGACATCGGCCACAGGGCCGACTTCCGAGACCAATTCACGACCGCGTCCAGATTGGTCGTCAGAATATTCGCCTCAAACTGTCTCTCTAGAAAACTCATGTCGCTTCGCTCCAGTTCTGAGTACTGAGTTCTAGGTTCTGAGTTTCCGAACGCAACTTATAACTCACAACTCATAACTCATAATTGCGCCCCTTCGGGGCGCTAGTCCCACTCCAGTGCCCCCTTCTTCCAGGCGTACCAGAATCCGACCAACAGGATGCCGAGAAACACGAGCATTTCGATGAGTCCCAGCAGGCCGAGCGACTGAAACCGGACGGCCCAGGGGATCATAAAAATGACCTCGATATCGAAAATAACGAACAGCATCGCGATGATGTAGTAACGCATCGGAAACTGGATGCGCGCGTCTGAAAACAGCGGGCTTCCGCTCTCATAGGGGGTCAGCTTGGCTCGATAGGGGCGACTCGGTCGGACGAGCGAGCCGGCGAACATCGAGACAACGCCGAAGGCAATGGCCATGCCGATGAACAGCAGAATTGGTATGTAGTTCTCTGGAACGGCTGTGTTACCCATACAAGTCCCGTGAAGCGTGCAACGTAAAACGTGAAACGTTGTCCGACCGATGGAGGGTCATCGTGTTGCCCTATATGTCATGCTGCGGAACGCGCTGCCAGCGCCGAGCCAAAGAACGGCTTGAACTTCAGCCCGGCCAAATCGGGACACTCAACTCCTCGATGTTGCACCAGGATCTTGAAGGTTCCTCCCATCCCGTCAGGCTTGAGGAGATGGATGGCCGCGCCAAACTCCGGACTCTCCGAATCGAGTTGGCCGATCATGTCTTCCACCCCGAGTCCCATGAGAAAACTCATCTGATTGGTAAAGCCTGTCACGTTTAAGCCGGCGGCTGCTCCGACAGTCGCCAAACTGGTGAAGTCCACATGGGCGGTCATGTCCTGTTGACCGATACGCACGTAGGGCACATCGCCGGTCAGTTGTTGGTAGTAGCAGAGGAATGTTCCGTCCTTCCGATCTGGTTCGTACAAATCCTGCGCCGTATGGCCATAGTCGATGGTTACCACGAATCCGCGATCGATCCGTTGGGCTACCTGGCCCATCCAATCCAAGGCCTGGAGATTCACCTCGGTTCGGTACCCATCCGGCCAGGTTGGATTCAGCCGCTGGAGGTGTTGTTCGAGTGCGGGAGTCGACAGGGGCTTGAGGCATTCCTCAAAGCGCCCGTCTCGATAGTCCACACAGAGTTCTTCGGTCCGTCCAGCCGTGACTTGAATCCGATGCACCGGAAAGGCATCGACCAGTTCATTGCTGAAGAACAGGCCGGTCACGCTCTGAGGAGCAAGGGCATCTAACCCCTCGATCCAGGTCACAAGCCCAGGCTCATGCAGCCAAGGGGCCAGGTTCTGCCGCTGGAATTCCTGCATCGCAGGGCTCCGTTCGATCAGCACGTAGCGCACGCGCGATGCGAAGTCATCCTGCTCGGCATGGATCGCCGCCAGACAATCTCGGGCTAACAAGCCTTTCCCGGCGCCCATTTCGACAATCGTGAAGGGAGTGGGGCAGCCCAATAATGCGTCCATTTGCCTAGCCTGCGCGGCAATTGCGCGGCCGAGAATCGAGTGCACATCGGAGCTGGTGTAGAAATCGCCGGACCAGCCGATGCGTTCATGGTCCGCACCGTCCGATTGGCGCATGTAATAGCCGTATTGAGGATGATAGAGCGCCAGTTCCATGAAGCGGACGAAGGGGATTGGTCCGTTTCGGATGATCTCGGACGAAATGACAGCGACGAGTTCAGGATGTCCCAACGACACAGACCACTCCTTCGTTTCTGTGAAGACAGCTCGAACCAACCCGAGAAAACGGGCAGACTTTGCCCTGCACCTCAGGGAGGCGGGAAAGTGGCGTAGATTAGCCTCGGGGTCGCCGCTAAGTCAAGACGAAGAGTATTGGAAACTCAGGCAAATATCCCTATCGAGGGGGGAGGGGATGGAGCCTGATGATCTTCTGTGCTCGCGCAACGCGCGGCCTCCGAAGGCCCTCGTTGGACGCGCGCAATGGAAGATCAATCAGCCCCCATCCCTGAAGAAATAACGAGCGAGCTTGGAAGGACATTTAGACGGGTGAGTGTCGCTCGAATGTACTGCTTGGCATTGCCCCGATTTGTGACATAGAAGCCGCCCCTGGGTAACTTCAGCCGAAGCAGACGAGCCATGAAGTGGGAGTCGGTCCCTCACAATGTATGATCGCAAGACCCCGTCTCTGGGTCTGATGTATGAATATGACGCCCGTGTTATGCGGGTGATCGGCTGTTCTACGAGTATGTAATCTTCCAGCCGAAATGCGACCGAACAAATTCGGTGAAATATTTGAGTTTCGCTGTATCCATCCATTGCTTGTAGGCCAAGTGATGCACCCAGCCTAACAGTTTCTCCTGCGTGTCCAAGCGGTCCCAGTCAATAAGGTAGCCTCCCTTACACCATGGGAGCTGGCAGCCTGTGGAAGTGGTGATGATGTCAAGAATTTGAATTTCTGGTCCATGCTTATACGCCGATAGAAGTACGAGTGATGATTTTTGCGTCATTGTTGCCCTCCGTAGCTAGTAATGAGGCCCCAATACAAAAGTCTAGTCAGTCAAGTGTGCCCGTTGCAAGTTTTACAACCTGAACTTTCGACCTCCCTCATTTCAGCGCCCGCGTCGGCTTGCGCGTGTGGGAAGAGATGGGGTCATGGCCACCTTTTGACCTACGTGGCTAGCTCAAGATTGCGTGGAGCGTAACGAATGACCTGGGGGCCGTCAAACCGTTAAGGGATGAGTGCAAGGTGAGGGGGGAGGTTGTGCGATCCAGGGTTTGGCACTGAGTGAACTGCGATATGGAATGTGTGCCGCAGACTAGATCTCTATTCCATGATCCTAATTTCCCCTTCCCTCTTCGGCTCGGCTGGAAGGGATGTGGACTGAGGCGTTCGACATGGCGTCCGCCATATCGCAGTAAGTGCTGGTGCCCACGCACGACGGCATTGCGACGCTTCGGCGCAGTAGTAGAGTCGTGCGTGGTGAGGTGTGACGTGGGTCAGTAGCAGTGGAAGTCCGTCGCATCATGGCGACGCCGAAGGTCCACGTCCTTCGTCAGCTGAGCCTCTTCACACTCCGTGGCACTTCTTGTATTTTTTCCCGCTGCCGCAGGGGCAGGGGTCGTTGCGGCCGACTTTGTCGTCGTTTCGCTGAACCGTCTGAGGAGCGACCGGTGTTTCTCCGCGATTGAGGATGAGTGGGGGGAGGGGGCGTGAGATGACGGGTGGCGGCGGTGGGGCTGCTGGTTGCTCCTCGTGCCGGACAGCCTGTACATGGAAGAGCCGATCAAGCGAGTCGGACTTGATCCGTTCCATCATGCCGGCAAAGAGATCGTAGCCTTCGCGCTTGTACTCAATGAGCGGATCTTTCTGCCCGTAGCCGCGCAATCCGATCCCGTCGCGCAGGTGATCCATCCCGAGGAGGTGGTCTTTCCAGTGGTGGTCGATGACCTGGAGCATGAAGTTCTTCTCCAGGAAGCGCATCAAGTCCGAGCTCAGGTCCTGTTCTCTCCGGTCATAGGCGTCGCGCAACTGCGCGCGCAGGTCTTCGAGCAACGCGTCGCGTCCCATGCCGCGGAGTGACTCGCCGCCGTCGCCCTTGCCCTGGGCAATGTCGAGACCGAACTGGCCATGCATGATTTCAGCGAGCCCTTTGATATCCCACTCCTCGGAATATTGTTCAGCCGGGCAATAGATGTTCAGCGCGGAGTCCACCAGGCCGTCCATTATGTTGCGAAGATCGTCTTTCAGATTTGCCCCGCCCAAGACGGCGCGTCGGTGTTGGTAAATCACCTCACGCTGCTTGTTCATGACGTCGTCGTACTCCAGCAGCTGTTTCCGGATGTCGAAGTTGTGGCCCTCGACCTTCTTCTGGGCGTTGGCAATGGCCCGGGTGACCATGCCGTGCTCGATCGGAACGCCTTCTTCCATGCCGAGCTTGAGCATCAGTTGGGAGACCCGCTCGGAGGCGAAGATGCGCATCAGGTCGTCT
>JANYBU010000085.1 GCA_025360665.1 Nitrospira sp. | reverse complement strand
GAGGAAATGAAACAAATCGACCTTTTCTCCATGACGCCACTCGATGCGCTCAATCGCCTCGCTGACCTCCAGCGCCGGATCGGTCCAACCGGCCAAGACAATCACGACAAATAAAAAAGGCGGCATCCCTTTTCGGAGATGCCGCCTTTACAAACAGAGACTGACTCAGTTCAGTGAGCGGACCCGAGGTTGTACTTCGCGGTCCAGGGAATCAAGCCAGCGATCGGCTGTCCACCTGGGAGCAACACATCATACTGCATAGGTATAGCGGCCCCATCTGGAGACTTCGGTGAGGTATTGAGCTGTTGCTTCGCTGCTGCACAGCCTGCCTCAACTTCGCTCTTCCCCGCGCACTCCTTCAAGCGCAGACCGGAGATACTCAGCGGCTTCCCCATGGAACCGGCCACTTCCGGAAGCCTCTTGACTGCGGAGATGACACGGTGATTCTGCTCTGGTTCTGTCACGGTAAACTCGATCAAGTCAGTCGTGCTCGACGGCGGAACTTCCTTTGCGGCAGCCGGTCCCGCATGGGGACGGCCCATCTTCTTCAGCTCTTCCCAGGCTCCCTTGTCGGCGTAAAACTTCAGGGTCTTGCCCGGGTGAATCTTCTGCCAGAAGAAACCGCTTTCAGCGGCTCCACCGAACACAGAGACGTTAATCCAGACTGCTTCATCGTAGTGATCGAGCACGATCACGCGACCCTGTATCGTGGTCGGCTTGCTCAAATCTCCCCACTCAAAGCGCTCTTGGAACGATTCAATTGCCAATACGGTGGAGGCCACAGAGACCACCAGCGCTCCGGCGGCCATCACGACCCACCCTTTCGTATGAAACTTCATAATCGCATCCTCCTTAACAGGACATGAAAGAATTAACGCTTGTTAAGGTCTATTCCTTAATAACCTTAAAGCCAGTGATCGTCCGACCATCCAGGCTCACTTCCATGGCCACGAGTTCCTGGGAGGCCTTGATGATCTGGTCCATCAACGCTTTGTCCTTCACTGCCAGTCGAACGGTCGTGGCAGCATGGTACCAACCGGAATAGGGGCTGTTCTTATCAGTACCGCCCACAAAGCCCCAGGCGCAGCAGGAGAACAACGGATCCGGTGGTTTCACATCGAGATCGGAAGACGAACGGCCATTCGGGGTTCCCGAACCCGGCTCACCGGTGTTCCAATATTGAATCCCGAAGAGCAACTCTCCATCGGGATTGTCGGCCCACTGTGACCACACCCGGCCCTTGAGGGTCTTGGTGACTTCACCCTTCATGGGCTTCCCACCGGCGATGTTGTCAGTTGGGCCAGCCACGCCATGCGCATCGTCAGCAACGGCGAATTCGGCCGTCAACATGCCGAGCACAGAAAACGCTGTAACGGCGGCTATAAGTAGGACCCTTTGCATATTTAGTCCCTCCTTCATAACAATAACAACCACAATAACCGATGGACCCTTAGTCTGAGGGAAACGAAAGCTACCAAACAGTTTGAAGGATCATGCAGCCACGGGTGAAGGCATTTTGGCCACCTCTCTTAGCTCTTCTTCGTGCTGCGCCCCTTCGAATGAGAATCGTTGCTAAAAAGTTTTTTCATGGTACTGAAATCATGAAACTGTGTCAAGAAATTGCTTACCCTGTGTATAGCTTCGAATATAATGAATAATACATTCAACAATCAATATCTTACAGGCAACCATGGTGAGTTTAATTTATCCACTTTTGAGGGCTTGACGAGTTTTTATTAGAAAATTCTTATCTATAGGTCTGCAGACTGCGCGTGGCGAGAGGCCCGAGCCCGGTGATCGCGAGGGAGTCCAACTTGAAAAATTGGCGGCCCACGTTAAAGACCTGTTCTTCATTCACACGATCGATGCGAGCCAGCATGCCTTCCAGTGACATGTGCCGACCATGCGTAAGCTCATCCTTCGCCAACTTGCTCATGCGGCTGTGGGAACTCTCCAAGCTCAGCATCAGGCTGCCCTTCATCTGGGTCTTCGCCCGCTCAAGCTCTTTTCGTTCGACGCCTTTGATGCCGATCCGCCGAATTTCTCGGCAGGCGAGATCCACGACGCGATCCACCTCTTTCGGCCTCGTCGCCGCATATACAGTGATCATGCCGCCGTCCGAATAGCCGGACAAGAAGGAGTAAATCGAGTAGGCCAGTCCCCGTTTCTCTCGTATTTCCTGGAACAGTCGCGAACTCACACTGCCGCCCAACACGCTGTTGAGCGCATACAGGGCATACCGATCCTTATGGCCGGCAGCGATGCCTTTGAACCCGAGGCACAAATGCACCTGCTCCAACCGCTTCTTCCTCAACAAGACGCCACCGTGCAGGTCAGGAGAACGGCGGCCGTTGGCCTGGTTCGCCTTTGCCCCTCGGCCTTTGCCGAAATACCGCGCGACCATCGGATCAAGATGGGCCTGATCAAAGTTCCCGGCAATGGAAACCACGGTCTGCCCCGGATCGTAGTAGGTCCCAATATAGTTCAGCAGATCCTGACGTCGAAGCCCTCTGATCGTCTTCTCTCGGCCTAGAATAGGGCGACCGAGCGGATGACGCCCCAACACTTGGCCCATGTGAAGCTCTTGCACAAGATCTTCCGGATCGTCCCGGACCATGCGAATTTCTTCCAGGACGACCTGTTTTTCTTTTTCGATTTCTTTGGGTGCGAAACGGGAATGGTGAAACAGGTCTGAGAGGAGTTCGAGCGCTCGCTGCAGTTGCTGATCCAACACCTTCACGTAATAGGTCGTCGTCTCACGCGAGGTAAAGGCGTTCATCTCTCCGCCAAGCGCATCGATTTCACGCGAGATTTCGGCGGAGGAACGACTGCGCGTTCCTTTGAAGAGCATGTGCTCGATAAAGTGGGAATATCCTGCCTGGGAAGGCTGCTCGTCCCGCGACCCGGTGTTGACCCACACGCCGACGGTGACCGACTTGAGCGTCGGCATCCGTTCGGTCACCACCCGCACCCCGTTGTCCAGGACGAGCTTGCGATACAAGACAGTTACCCGGCGGACGGATTCGGCACACCAGCCCCGGTCGGAGCCGGCATGGCTTCCTTGCGACTGAGGCGGATCTTTCCTTGCCGATCCACTTCCAGGACCTTCACCAGGATTTGATCGCCTTCCTTCACCTCGTCGGACACCGCCTGGACTCGATGATGCGCCAGCTGCGAGATGTGCACCAGTCCATCGGTACCCGGCAGGACCTCGACAAACGCGCCGAAGTCCATGATCTTCCGAACCGTGCCCATGTAGATCTTCCCGATCTCAACCTCTTCGGTAATCCGACTGATCATTTCTTTGGCCTTCTCGGCCGAGGCTCCGTCAACCGACGCGATCGTGACGGTTCCGCTGTCGTCGACATTAATCTTGACCCCGCAATCCGCAATGATGCCACGGATCGTTTTGCCGCCCGGACCGATGATCTCACGGATCTTGTCTTGCTTCACCTTCATCGTGAAGATCCGTGGCGCGTAGGCCGACAGAGTGGTTCTTGGCGCTTGGAGCGCCTTCTCCATACAGCTCAAAATGTGCAAACGGCCGGCTTTGGCCTGTTCTAAGGCCTTTTGCATCAAGGCCGACGTAATGCCGCCGATCTTGATATCCATCTGCAACGCCGTCACGCCCTGCTTGGTGCCGCAGACCTTAAAATCCATGTCACCCAGGTGATCCTCCAGCCCGAGAATATCGGAAAGGATCATGACCCGATCGCCTTCCTTGATCAATCCCATCGCGATCCCGGCCACGGCTTCTCTGATCGGCACGCCGGCATCCATCATGGCAAGGCTCCCGCCACAGACGGTCGCCATCGAAGAGGATCCGTTGGATTCGAGAATGTCGGACACGATGCGGAGCGTGTAGGGGAAGGCTTCCTTGCTGGGAACCACCGGAGCCAACGCCCGTTCCGCCAATGCACCATGGCCTACTTCCCGGCGTCCCGGCGAGCGAAGCGGCCGCGCCTCGCCGACGCTGAACGGCGGGAAATTGTAATGGAGCATGAATGTCCTCATGTACTCCCCTTCCAACGCATCGATCCGCTGCTCGTCGTCCGTGGTCCCCAACGTGACCACGGCTAAACTTTGGGTCTCCCCCCTGGTAAAGATCGCGGAGCCGTGTGTCCGCGGTAGCGCGCCGACTTCGCAGGTGATCGGACGAATATCAGCCGGACCACGTCCATCCGCCCGCGACCCTTTATCCAAGATCATGTTCCGAACTTCCGTATATTCCAGTTCATGGAACACCAACTTGACGTGCCGTTCTCGATTCGGATCGTCCGCGCTCTTGAGCTTTTGAACGGCGCCGTTCCTAACCTCATCCAATTGCTCCTGCCTGGCCGCTTTGTTCGGAATCATGATGGCATCGCGGATCCCTTGCGCCACCAGAACCTTCACTTGAGCGGCGAGCGCGGAGTCGATCTGCTCCTTCGTCACCTTCCGCTTGGGCTTGCCGGCGACGGCTTGCAGTTCACGAATCTTGGCCACAATCTTCTTGATCTCGGCATGGGCGAGTTCGATCGCCTCAAGCATGATGGCTTCGGACAGTTCGTTCGCCCCTGCTTCGACCATCATGACCGCATCAGCCGTCCCCGCCACAACGAGTTGCAACTCGCTCTTCGCCACCGTCTCAAGGTCCGGATTGACGACGAACTTGCCGTCCAGCCGACCGATCCTCACGCCTGCGATAGGATTGTCGAACGGAATATTCGAGATGGTGAGGGCAGCAGAGGAGGCGATAATGGCGAGTATGTCGGACGAGCCCGTCTGATCGGCCGAGAGGACTGAGGCGATGACTTGGGTCTCGAAGTAATAGCCCTCGGGGAAAAGCGGACGGAGCCCCCGATCGATCTGCCGGCTGGTCAGCACCGCTTTTTCCGATGGACGCGCTTCCCGCTTGAAATACCCGCCGGGAATCTTCCCAGCTGCGAAGGATTTCTCCTGGTAATCGACCGTGAGGGGAAGAAAATCGATACCCGCCTTGGCGACCTGTGACGCGACGGCTGTCGCCAGCACGACCGTGTCACCATACGTGGCCCAAATCGAACCATCTGCTTGTCGTGCCACACGACCCGTCTCGAGTCGCAGGGTGCGCCCGGCAACCTCTATTTCAACTGTGTGTACCATCTGGGTCTCCTCTGGTTAGGCCCCACAGATGCCCACAGATAGAGACTCGAGCGATGTGGGACACTCCAGCCTCTGTCAGTGTTCACCTGTGCGACTGACTAATGCCCGCTGTTGCGCCCCCTGGCGCGACAGCGAGATGGGATATTACTTTCTGATACCCAATCGCTCGATCACTGCACGATAGCGAGCGTCGCTGACACCACGAAGATAGTCGAGCAAACGCCGACGACGTCCGACCAAGAGAAGCAGACCCCGCCGGGAGTGATGATCTTTCTTGTGGAGCTTGAAATGTTCCGTCAAATACGTGATCCGGTTGGTCAACACTGCGATCTGAACTTCCGGCGAACCGGAATCCGTCTCATGCTGTTGGTACTGCTTGATCAACTCGGTCTTTGCTTCTTTGAGTAATGCCATGGGTTCCTTCCCTCCTGCGCCTTTCCTCATCCGCAACGAAATTTCATACGTCCTGATCGATCAACACCTTCTCAACCTTGAGTGCATCTCCCGAATTGTCCGGACACTTTCCGATCGCCAGCAGGCGTCCGGCGGTATCGTGGATACGGACCGGCGCATGTGACCCGCGCTCGCCATCGGCCGCCCCCTCCCAACGAAGGATCTTGGCCGCAGGCACCGGAGCCCCGTGTCGCACGCGGTCGACGGTCTGTTCATCCACCACCGCAATCCCCAGTTGGTCCAACGCACGATCCAGCGACATCACATCGTCCCCCAATCGACCGAGGGCATGACGGGTGACCACCTCATCAACCGTCAGCGCGTGATCAATCGTCAAGGGGCCCACTCGCCTCCGCTCCAACGCCAACATGTGGCCGCCCACACCTAAGGCTTCTCCCATGTCGGCACAGAGCGTCCGCACATAAGTCCCCTTCGAACAGACGACGCGCAACGTCACATCCCACTCCCGAATCGCCTCCACCTCAAGGGTATTGATGACAATCGTTCGTGCGCCCCGCACAATCGTTTTGCCCGCTCGAGCAGATTTATACAGAGGAACACCTCCGACTTTCACCGCCGAATACATCGGAGGAACTTGCTCGATCGGCCCGCGGAATCGCCCGACCACCTCATGAATCGCCTCTGGCGTTACGAGGTCCGTTGTGTGGCGCGCCAAGACCGTTCCCGTCGCATCCTGCGTATCGGTGGTCTCACCGAGGCGAAGCACCGCACGATATTCCTTGTCCCACTCAACCAGATATTCGGCAATACGGGTCCCCCGCCCGATCAACACGGGCAATACTCCCGTTGCGGCAGGATCGAGGGTACCGGCATGGCCGACCTTGACTCCACCAAGAAGATGCCGCACCTTCGCCACGACGTCGTGGGAGGTCCAGCCGGCGTCCTTCTTGATTGTCAGCACGCCGTCGACGGCGGCACAGCTCTGTGCGAGACCCATCATCACATCCCCGATGCTACGAACTCGTCTTCTCTTCGGACGACCCGCCCTCAGCCTCCGTTGTGACGTGGAGCTCGTCCAACAACTTCAACACGCGATCGCCTCTCGGTCCGCTGACATCCTTGGCAAAGACGATCTCCGGCAGATACCGAAGCGAGAGCCGACGACCCAGTTCACCGCGCACAAACCCGCTGGCTTGCTCCAACCCAGCGAATACGTTCCGCTCTTCTTCTTCCGTGCCCATAGTCGTCACAAACACGCGAGCGATCCGCAGATCGCTGGTCAGCTTGACGTCGGTCACGGTCACGGACTGCACACGCGGGTCCTTGATCTTCCGCATGAGGATATCGGCCACTTCCATACGAATTTGATCGGCCACACGATCGGCCCGATGATATCCCGTCTTGGCCACCGTGCACTCCACCCGGGCATGCCGCCGTCACAACAATTCCACTCGAGACTGGACAATTTCTACCGCCGGGACGCTCCGAATCAGATTCAGCGCCTGGTCACACACTTGGTTCACGTATCGTCCTTCGTTGGCCACGCAGGCAAGCCCCAATACGGCCTTCTGCCACAGATCCTGTCCATCGACCTCGGCTACGGAAAGATTGAACTTCTCCCGCAATCGATCCTTGAGACTCAACAGCACCTGCCGCTTGTCCTTCAACGACTGACTCTCGGGGATGAACAGCTCGACCGTGCAGAGTCCGACGATGATACCCACAGGGCAGCCTCAGGCCTCAGAGCTTTGCGGCAATCTTGTCGACCGCATAGGCCTCAATGATGTCCCCGGCCTTGATATCGTTGAAATTCTCGACGCTGATCCCGCATTCATAGCCCTGCTGCACTTCACGGACGTCGTCCTTGAAGCGGCGCAACGATCCGAGCTTCCCTTCGTAGACCACCACATTGTCTCGAAGTACTCGAACTCCGACAGCCGCACGGGTGATCGTGCCGTCCACCACATAGGCCCCAGCGATAACGCCAGCTTTGGACACCGTGAAGACCTGTCGCACCTCGGCCCGTCCCAAAATCCGTTCCTTGAGCGTCGGTTCGAGCAGCCCTTCCATCGCCGCCTTAATCTCGGTCATCGCATCATAAATAATGGTGTACAGACGGACGTCGACACCTTGCTGTTCAGCCAGGGCAGCAGCCTTCGGCTCAGGCCTGACATTGAACCCGATAATAATGGCGTTCGACGCGGCAGCCAGCAACACGTCGGACTCCGTGATCCCCCCGACGCCGCTGTGAATGACGCGCAGCTTGACCGCGGCGGTCGCGAGTTTTTCGACGCTGGCGGTCAGCGCTTCAGCCGACCCCTGGACGTCAGACTTGATGACCAGTGCCAGCTCCTTGACCGACCCTTCCTTAATCTTGGAAAACAAGTCGTCGAGCGTAACCTTCGCTGACCCAGACAAATCAGCCGTTCGCTGCTTGCGAGCTCGATCTTCCGCAATCTCTCGCGCGACCCGCTCGTCTTTGACGACCTGAAATACATCACCCGCGGACGGCACACCCGGGAGCCCAGCCACTTCTACCGGAATAGAAGGACCGGCCTCTTGCACTTTTGCTCCCGTATGTGTAATCAGCGCGCGAACTTTCCCGCTAAAAATCCCGACAACAAACACGTCGCCGACGCGAAGCGTCCCACTCTGAACCAGCACCGTCGCCACCGGGCCACGCCCTCTCTCCAGCTTGGCTTCCACCACAACGCCCTTAGCC
>JANYBU010000083.1 GCA_025360665.1 Nitrospira sp. | reverse complement strand
CCTTGAGGGCCTCGCCTCGGAAATCGCATCTGTCGTAGCCCTCGACATCGAAGTCGCCGTGGTCATCGGCGGCGGCAATATCTTCCGTGGTATTGCCGCCAGTGCGTCCGGCATGGAGCGCGCCTCCGCCGACTATATGGGGATGCTCGCCACCGTCCTCAACGCACTGGCCCTGCAAAACGCGCTCGAGCGCATTAGCATTATGACGCGGGTCCAGTCCGCGATCGAAATGCGCCAGTTGGCCGAGGGGTATATCCGCCGACGAGCCATTCGCCATCTTGAGAAAAAACGCGTGGTCATTTTCGCCGGCGGCACGGGGAATCCCTACTTCTCCACCGATACTGCTGCAGCATTGAGGGCGATGGAGATCGGGGCCCAGGTCATCATGAAAGGGACCAAGGTCGACGGCATCTACGACGCCGATCCCGTGAAAAACCCCTCTGCAACGAAATATCAGACGATTTCCTTTCTTTCGATTTTGAATCAAAATTTGAAAGTGATGGATGCCACGGCCATCAGCCTCTGCATGGATAACAACCTTCCGCTCATCGTGTTCAACCTAAAGGAACAAGGCAACTTCAAACGCGTCGCCATGGGCGAAGCGATCGGAACCGTTGTCACGCCCGATCGCCGCTAACTTTCTGGGGAGTCTCGCATGTCCAACCCGGCCGCCATACGCCAAAATGTCACGGAAAAGATGGAGTCCGCACTGGAGCATCTCAAGCGCGATTTGGCAGGCCTACGGACAGGGCGAGCATCGGTCGCCCTCTTCGACGGTGTTCGAGTTGACTACTATGGCACGATGACCCCGCTAAAACAGGTAGCCAGTATTTCGACACCGGAGGCCCGCCTCATCACGATCCATCCGTGGGAACCGAATCTGATCAAAGAAATCGAAAAAGCCCTCTCTGGATCGGGTCTTGGCATCACACCGTCCAACGACGGAAAGGTCATTCGCGTGCCCCTTCCGCCGCTCACCGAAGAACGACGCAAAGAACTCAGCAAGATCTGCAAAAAACACGGCGAAGACACGAAAGTCGTTGTGCGCGGGTTCCGACGAGATGGGAACGAAGACTTGAAGAAGCTGCAAAAGGATGGCAAGTTAACCGAAGATGAGCTGCGAAAGTCCGAAGCCGACACCCAGAAACTGACAGACCAATATATTCAGAAAATCGACGATGTTGTGAAGAAAAAAGAGCAAGAGATCATGGAAGTGTGACCCCAATTTCGACCGTGTTACCCACCTACGCCATCGTCAATCTCACGGCACTCGCCCACAATCTCTCTTGCATCAAACGCTGCCTATCCCCCGGCTGTGAGGTCATGGCCATCGTCAAGGCCAACGCGTACGGGCATGGAGCTGTGGAGACCGCTCAGGCGCTTGCCCGCCAGGGCATCGGGCGGTTTGCCGTGGCCTCGCTCGACGAAGGTATCGCACTTCGCCAAGCTGGCCTCGCCGGGTCTGTTGTGGTCCTGGGAGCGCTCTTCGAGGAGCAGGTATTCGACCTGGTTGCTCACCGGCTGACCCCGGTCATCAGCGATGGGCACATTCTTCCCGCCTTAGCCAAGGCCGCTCGTTCACATCCAACCCCCTATCCGATTCACCTCAAGGTCGAAACCGGGATGGGGCGGTTAGGGTTTTCTCCTGAGGATCTGCTCTCACTCCTCGACAACCCTCTCTTGCGGAGTCCCCTCCAGGTCGAGGGTATGATGACCCACCTTGCCGACGCAGACGGAGTGGACAGCGACTTTACGGAACGACAACTTGGCGCATTTCGTACCATCCTGGAACAGATCCGACAATGTGGTCTCTCCATCCCGCTGGTGCATGCGGCAAACAGTGCCGCCATCGTCAGGTTTCCCGGAACGCACTTTTCACTCGTGCGCCCCGGCATCATGCTCTACGGGTACCACACCTTGCCGGCCTCAGTCTCCACACCTGATCTCACACCCGTCCTCTCACTTCGAACCACGATCGTCCAACTGCGGACAATTCCACGAGGAGGAACCGTCAGCTACAACGGGACATTTGTCGCGCAACGACCGACGCGCATTGCGGTGCTGCCGATCGGCTATGCCGACGGCTATAGTCGGCGACTCTCCCATCGTGGATCGGTCTTGATTCAGGGACGCCGTGCCCCGATCGTTGGTCTGGTGTGCATGGATATGATCATGGTGGATGTTACCGACCTCGCACCGGTGCCAGTCGGTGAGACCGTTACACTGATCGGACAACAGGGAGGGGAATCGATTTGGGCAAATGAAGTGGCTGACTGGATCGGCACGATCCCCTATGAAGTCCTCTGCGGGATCGGCTCCCGCGTTCCGCGCCTGTACGAATCAGCCTAACGGCGCGTGACATGCGAGACTCGCGTGAAAGGCGCGACGCGGCATAGATCCAAGCGATCCCCACCTCACCTTATCTTGGTCTTGCATGTCGCGCCTTTCTCGCCCGTCCCGCCATTCTCGCCGGCTAATACACCATTCGAATCGATACACTACCGTTATACAGCGTGGTCCTGTATGTTCCATCGACGGTCGGATTGCGATTGCCCAGCACCGTACGGTCCTCGTAGAGCCCCGCTTGAAGAGAAAGATCAAGTCCGATCGCTTTGGGTTTCAGCGAGCCCACACCGAAATCTCCACATCGCATCAAGCCTAGAAACGATCCCTGCTCTTTGCACAACAATCCAAGCCCTCCCCCCACGACGTGGACGTCCGAAGAAGGGATCCCTGGATCATAGGTCAAATCAGGCATTTGGCTCTGCTGGTTGGTATAGCCCGCTCGTAGCGCCACCTCCCAGTTCGGGAGCGACTCAAGCGCCAGCCACTTGTATTCGGTTCCGAGCATCACCGCATAGGTACTACGCCAATTCTGCGGCTGCGCGATCGTCGTACCGTTCCCCAACATGACATCGAGATTTCGAACAGACTTCCACCCCACGTAGTCGACATCCATCTCCAATTTCCATTCTCGTTCTTGAGTTCGGATCGGCCAGAGGGCGACCGCTCCGGTTATTACCTGTGGTAGTACGAACGTCGCCTTGGCATCCGAAACCTTTGCGCCATTCACCAACAAGGCGCCGCTCAAATGGAGCGTGGCCTGACTGCGGTAGACAATACCGATGTTCGCCAGCGGCTTCCCGTCGGCATTGCGCAACGCCGTATACAACAGACTGGCATTGAAACCAGCCGCAGTGTCTTTCCCAAAGAGTTCAGTTTTCACCCCAGCGGCAGGAATCGACTGTTTCTCGACATGACCTTCGCCGGCGAGTCCGCTGAAAGTATAGATATCCGCACCCAGCCCTAGAGAGAGATTCTCCGTCGCCTGATAGGCGAGGGTAGGCTTGATATCCAGAAGCGGCAGTGCGTTGAAGGTCGTGGCCGTCCTGAACGGTCCATCGTTCGGCCAGCGAGTCAGCGAGCCGAACGGCACAGTCAGGCCAATTCCGGCAGAAAGATTACCCAGTGCCGTGATCCCGAGATCCTTCAAATTTGCGACGATGTATGTGTGCGTAGGCGGCGGCCAGGCGAGACTGCCGTTGCGATCGCCAGTCGCATTGACGCCGCTCGAACTTGTAAAGTTGGTCGTACCTCCTGAAAGAAGCCCTCCTGCCATGATCTGCAACCCGTGCAACTGCGTCATCCCTGCCGGATTGTAGTGCAGAGCCGAGGGGTCGTCGGCTTGGGCTGCAAAGGCATTGCTCATCGCGGATGCGGCGGTTCCCTGCCCTTGAATACGGGGCACTTGTGCTGAGGCCATTCCAGGTAAACACGCCAAGCAGAGCCCTATCATACAGATCCACGGCATCCATATCCGAAGAACCGGTCCAGTCCTGCTCCACCTGTCCCACCGCCGTCTAGTCATACTCCTCCCCATCTCATTCACCTGGACATGCTCGATTCCCCCGCAGACTCCGATGACGGTCGTTCCAAAGGACGAAACCAATAGTCTGCGACCCGTTGCAGCTCGTCGACATCGAACGGCTTCAGCACATAGGCCTGCGCACCCATGCCGATCGCGCGAACCGCCAATTCTTTGGAGCCTGACGCCGTGACCATCACAATCGGGATCTGCTGATCCCATCTCCGAATTTGCCGAAGCACGTCCATCCCGTCCATAGAGGGAATGCCAATGTCCACAATCATCCCCTCGAACGTCTCGGCCCGCACTGATTCCAGCGCTCGGACTCCGTCAACCGCCGACTGGACACGATACCCCCTGGCCTGCAAACAATCCTGTAAGAGTTGACGAATATCCGGATCATCCTCGACAACCAGGATACGAGGCGCTGCAAGCGACGCACGACCGAGCGGCACCGCGATCGTGGGAAGCAACGGAATCGTGAAGGACAGCTCCGCGCCCTGCCCCGGTTCACTCCGCGCGGCAATCGTCCCACCTTGTAACTCCACCAACGTCCGCACGATCGACAGGCCCAAGCCCAGCCCTTTTGTTCCGCTCCGGATCTGCTTAACTCGAAAAAACGGATCGAATATCTGATCGAGAAACTCTGGCAGAATACCTGGCCCCGTATCGCGCACGGAGACCCCGGCGAGCGTCTGGTTCTCCTGCCGCACTGTCACCGTAATGCTGCCGGCCTCCGGGGTAAACTTCACCGCATTCTGGACCAAATTCATGACAACCTGTATCAGGCGATCGCGATCTGCCCAGACCATCAGTGGGGCAGGAGGAGGGACCGCTTCCAATGTCTGCTGTTTGGCCTGGGCCAGCAGGCGCAGTTGCTCCACCGCATCCGCCACACAGGGCCACAGGTCGATTTCACCGGGAACGAGATCCAACCTCCCGGATTGAATCCTCGTGCGATCCAACAAGTCCTCGATCATACGAATCAATCGGTTGGAGTTCTCCAACATCCGTGACAAATAACGCTGCTGTTTCTCGTTGAGCGGCCCGGTCAATCCATCGAGCAGGTTCTGCAAGAACCCCTTGATCGAGGTCAGCGGCGTCTTAAGCTCGTGCGAGACATGCGAGAGGAACTGAGAACGCAAGCGATCCGCCTGCTCCAGTTCAGCCGTGCGTTCACGCACTTTGACTTCGAGTCCCACGTTCAGGTCTTCAATCTGTTCATACGCGGAGGCGTTATCCAGTGCAATCGCCACTTGATGGGCGACCGTCATCATCAGCTCAAGATCGTCCTGAGTCAGACTGTGCGCCTGTATCCGATCAACCGTCAGACTTCCAAGAATCCGGTCTTTGATTTTTAACGGGACGGCGATCCACGCCTTGGTCTGCGTCAGCAGAGCGAGCTGTTGGTTCAACGGATGAATGCGATCCCACACCGCCTGCACATCCCCAACCAACAGCGGCTGGCCCTGCAGCAGCACGATGCCTTCCGGGCTCATAGGGTCGGTGACGGGGATCTCACGAGCGCGCGCAAACGCCTGGATCTCAGGCGAAACGCCGAGCACCCGCGCATCCTTGACGACCTGGCGAACCGGATCGTAGAACGAGATCATGGCCCGATCGTACCGCAGATCACTGGTCAGGGCCTCTAACACTTTCTGCATCAGCGCCTCTCGATCCAGCGTCGAGCTGAACAGCAATCCAGCTCGGTGGAGGGCCGTCAACTGGGCCACTTTTCGGCGCAGTTCGACGCGCGTCTGCTCCTGCTCCAAATATGCTTCACGCAATTCCTCATGCCGTGATTCCACGAACGTAATCTGCTCCTGAATCAAGGCCTCGCGATGCTGGCTCTCCAGACGAAGATGGCGATTGATCAGCATCCTTGCGACAAGCATAGGCACCAATCCGAGAAGAATGATTTCGCCCAAGCTTGCCGAGGGATTCATCACACGGAACCCCACGGCCAGAGTCAGACCGGCTAGCGCGCTGCCGAGCGACCACGTCACATGCCGCCGCGATGGTGTGGTGATGGCCAACGCATAACTTGGCGCCACCTCCACCCCTCGGTCGCGAGCACTCCCTTTGAGCGGGGTGTCCTCAGCCGGTTCGTGCGAATGGGATACGTGCGGCCGAAGCTGCGACGACCGGCCCTCTCCCGGTCCTGCCACCAGCTGCCAGACCCTGTGGGCCCATGTCCCCTGTCCCTCGACCTGCCAGCGGATGGCCCATTGGCACCACTCGTCGTCATTTGCAATACAGGAGAGTTCCGTCAGAGTGGCCGGTGGCAGGCCATGGACGCGAAGCGGTACCGCAGCCATGATGCCTTGAGCCGCCTGACACATCAGCTGCGCGCACCGCCTTCGATACGGGCCAAACTGACGAAGGGTACGGTCGGAAAACTTCATCGCCAGGATCGCGGAGGTCGGCGTCACCTCGACCACTCGAAATTCGACCGAACCGGACGCGAACTTGTTCCCGAAGTAGGGAAACATGCCGTAAATCTGCGCGAGCGAAAACGGCCGGGCAAGGACCTGCATGATCGAAGACGCTTTCTCCATTCCACCCCGAAACACAAATCGAGGATCGCCGGACATGTGCTCGCAGAGCTCATACAGATAGGCCGTGAACTCATACGAGTAGCTGTTCCATGCATTCTTCAGAAACTCCGGCGTCACATGATAGACCGGATCTTTGATGCGCTGATTCAACAGGCGGCACAAGTCCTCTACTGCCTGACTCCCAGCTGAGGCTCCCCGCTCACGAGCCAGCGACTTCTCGAGGTAGACGACGACAGCCCTGATACTCATCCCGCTCAGATCTCTGATCGTGTGTCCCTGCTCGTCCAATCCAAACGGACGGAATTCCATTACCTCCCGCTCAAGAATCATGCGGTCCTTCGGCAAGAGCCCAAGACTAGATTGCGTCTTAAGTTCGACCTCATCCGTCGTACTGCTGTTCATGTGTCACTCTTTTTGGTCATAACTCTGCGGATGGCGATGCCCTCTGGGGCTCGTGATAAGCAGAAGGTTGGGTCAACCGCGGCCCATCAAATTTCCAGCCATTTGTCTCGACGTCACACCAGTGATTCTACCGACTCTGCTGAATACCCTCGAATGACACACCTCCACTCAAAACAAGCACCAGCCTATGGGCCGCCCAGTATATATAGGCAACCTATTACTTTCAATTACGAACAAAACATTTCCAGCAATTCGTGAAATGCTGGTATTTCGACTCCTCACCTTAAACAGGCAGCCTCGTCGATTCGGACTTGTGACCGTAAGACTTGTGTGCAGGCTCAGCAGGAATGTTGTGCGGTAGTGGGAAGAACGGACGAGAACTGCTTTAGAGATGAGCCCCTACCTTCGATCCGTGAAACGTGAATCGTCAAACGTGAAAGGTTTCGGAGGAAGAGCAGTCGGCAGTCCTACGTTTCACCTTTAACGGTTCTTGAGAACGAAGCGAGAACGCCGCGTGGGAAAGGACGCGTCCCTGGGCAAAGAGGCTGTCTTGGCAGATTCCGGGCGGGTGGGTGAAGTGGCCGCCTGGGCTGGGCGGGTAAGGAAAGCGACTTTTCAGCATCCTGCTAGTGCTTGATCGCTCGCTTCAGCTTCGACTCGACGCTCGCAATCTTGCTCTGTAAACGTCCTGCGTGGCCTTTCCGATAGTCGACTTTGATCGTGCAGGAGATACGACCGCAATCTTTCTTCATCCGCTCATAGCATTGTTTGACGACAGCAATGACCTCGTCCCACTCCCCTTCAAGCACCGTTCCCATCGGGTTCAAGCGATAGTCCACTCCGCTCTTATCGATAATATCGAGCGAGCGCGCCACATACTTACCGACGCTCTCCCCCTTGCCTAACGGCGACATACTGAATTCCAATAGCACCATGTGTCCCCCTTGTACATTCCCCCGGACGTTTCACACCTTAGGCCTTAGCCCTCTATCCCGCTACCCCTTTATCCCCTTATCCTTCCTCTACATGCTTCACGCCTTCGCAGCCCGCTCATCCAGCCAGACCTTCGGATACTGGACCTTGCCCAACAAGCGAAACCCGTCCAATGCCTCACGCAACAATGCCCGGCGTTTTTCGAAGTCCGGTTCAGTCGCCTTGGTGTGCTCACGGAGTTGGCCGAGCCAGTCTACAAAAGCGGCAAATTCCTCACCGAAGATCTTCTCCATATCTTCCTTCATGAAGCCTGACAAGGCCGGGGCGACTCCACTCGTGCTGATGGCCACACGCAAATGGCCGCAGGCCACGACCGCTGGCATCGTGACCGTCGAGGATTCCGGCTGGTCGACCGACCACAATAAGAACTTCTTCTCGCGCGCCTTTGCAAACAACGCTCGGGAAAAATCGCGGTCCCCACGAACCATATTCAGCACCAGAATCGCACTTTCCAAATCACTGTCGCGAAAATGGCGCCCACGGTGCATGACTTTTCCCGAGGCGGCAAAATCTTTTAGTAGGTCGTGTAACGACGGCGCCACGACGATCACTTTCGCCCCCGCCTCCAACAACCGCTGAGTTTTTTCCGCGGCCTCCTCGTCTCCCCCGAGTACAAGCACGGGGTACCCTCTCACATCCAGAGACAACGGAAATCCTGAATTTGCAGCCATGGTGGTTCCCCCAATTCAATAGTGGGGCGTATCATACAACACCCTGTTTTAAAGCGTAAACCACGCCCTCCCCTTTTCCACCTGCCCCGCCATACTGCGCCGGCGCTTGGAGACCAAGTTCGTGAGACAGACAAGCGGGGTTTATCTGGTTTGTTTTGTTCATCTGGTTAGTCTAGTTCAACCAAACAAACCAAACAGACCAAATAAACAAGAAAAACCAGCCGCGCTTCACGCGTCACGGTCCAGGGGCGTTGGAGGGATTTTTCAGCACCCTGCCAGGGCTCTGAGTTGCGTGGAATGCAGGATGTGATGGCCCGGCTAGCCCGGATTATTCATGAATGCCGTCGCGAGGCGTTCGAGACCGAAGCCCGCCGGGGCTTCTCGCAAGTGAGGCCGACGGAGGCGTACTTGCAGTCCGTCGAGGAGGCCGAACGAGAAAAACCACGCCGGGCGAGAGGATCGGACGACGTAGCAGGTATTCATGAATAGTCCGGGCTAGATCGAGATGGACAGGCAGACGATATCGAAGACAACTATGCAAAGAACCAGGCGTTACTCGGTGGACGGGATTTCGAGATTACGCTGGATACGGTGCATTGAACGGAACGTAATGTTGAATGATAAATTTTGAATGTTTATGAGAAGAAGGGACGCGCCGTGAGGGCGCACGAGAATCTGACCTAAAAGTTAACATTCATCATTAAACATTGAACATTAGCAGTTAGGTGTCGGCAGGGTCGGCATCCAATTCCATATTCCAGTAGAAATAGTCACGCCAGCTCTCCGGTGTGTTCCGAATCCCGATGGTAATGGTCACAATCGGATTCCAGCGCGGCTTCACCGGCTTCTTCATGAGCCGCATGCCGGCTTCATCGGGCGTGCGACCGCTTTTTTTGTTGTTACAACGCCAGCAAGCCGTCACGATATTTTCCCAGGTCTTTCGCCCACCCTTAGCGATGGGGACAACATGATCGAACGTCAGCTCCTCGGTCCTGAACTTGTGACGACAGTACTGGCAGGCATAGCCATCTCGGGTAAAGATATTGATGCGGGAGAATTTGACCGCCCGGTGGATATCCTTGAGCCGGACGAGCTTGAGAAGCCGCATGACGGAGGGAAGCTTAAAAGAGATCGACACCGCGTGGACCTCTCGGTCGTAGACCTCGAGGACTTCAACTTTGCCCTGCCACAGGAGCGCGATCGCCTTTTGCCAATTGACGACCCGCAAGGGTTCGTACGTCGCGTTGAGCAGAAGGGTCATTTCCATGCCGCAACCTCATTCCCAACCGAGGCTCCTTGTATGAGAGGGCCTGGGTGTAGTATTGGAACGCGTACCTATTTCTATGCCATAAGGCTCGGTCGAAATCAAGTTACTGACTGGTCTGTGGAGCATACCTATCCCGTCGGCCACTCGGCCAAGAAGAAGGGTCGGCGCCATGCCTGAATTTGTCACCGTCGCAACGGTAGAGGACTTCCCTCCGGGGACCGGACGGACCGTCGAAGTCCAAGGGGTCTGGATTGCCTTGTTTAATGTCGACGGATCCTTCTACGCCGTCGACAACACCTGCCCGCATGCGGGAGGACCGCTCGGAGAAGGCCACCTGGAGGGCCACGTCATCGAATGTCCGTGGCACGGATGGCGATTCAACGTACAAACCGGCGAACGACCGGAGAATCCGAACATCACCATCGCCTGCTGTCCCGTACGGATCGAAGGAAATCAGGTGCAGGTGGCACTGCCGGAGAACTTCACATAGGAGCCTGACTCAAGCGAGACGGGCGAGACTTGCGGGAAAAGCGCGACAGGTAGAGACAGGGCTCACACGTCGCGCACCACCCCACCATTTTGCAACGAACCGTCATGAATAATACGGGCTAGCAGGCTGCGGGAAAACCCTTTGGGCACAGCAGAACTTCGAGGGACTGCACGTGTGACATATCAGAAGAACACTCCCGCAGGATGCTCAAAAATACATCCAACTAGGCCGCAGGCGAGTCAAAACCGGAGGCGTACCCTCTGGGGTACGTTGAGGATTTTGACGAACCGAGAACGACGTTGGAGGAATTTTTCAGCATCCTGCTAGGGCGCAGCATCAGGCTCTTTCGGTGTCACGCCATCCGCAGCAAGCGAGGCGGCATTGACCTTCTTCAACGAGAGATCGGCATGCCAAATGAACTCCCGCTCGAACCATTGGCCCGTCACCCCTTGATCTCGCAACTGAACCCGTATCTCGTACAGGTCTCCCTCCACCTGCTTCACCCGCCACTCACCCAGCCGGGCGACCCGATTGCGTTCGCTCATAGAACGCACGTGCTCAGTCATCGCCTGAAGAATTGTGGGATAGCCCTGAGCCCGATGAGTTTGCACCAGTGCGAGGGCCTCAGCAGCCCGACGATCGGTTATGGGATTCAGCGACGGAGGCCTCATCCAGAGATAGTAGAACGCGCCCAGCACGAGCACTGCCACGGCCACATACTGAATGATCTTTACCATGGAGAACGAGGAAAACGCAGAACGGCCGGAGGAATGATTCTGTGGCATGGACATCCTGTAAACGGGGTTCGACAAGAAGAAATGGAACCGCACATGATCGCGCTGCATCTTAGGAAGAGCGTCAGCGCGATGTCAATCTAACCGGGTGAACCGCCTGCGGCGCGGCTTGTACGCGTGAAAGTGGTTATGTTACAAATGATGGTCTAGTGACACGTGTGAATTCTGAGGTGGTGAATCGCCCATGAAATTCTTTCTCTATGGGGACCATCTCAACCCCACGCAGCTCAAACGTCGCGCTCCGGAACATCAGTTCCTGATGCTGGCCACAATTCACGAACACACGATCAAATTTTGCCGATGGTCTTCACAATGGCGATGCGGCCTCGCCAGCGTGACCCCGTCACCGGGAGAACAGGTCTGGGGAGCGGTCTTCGAAGTGACCGACGAAGACCTCAAGCTGATGGACCTCTTCGAAGGCGATGTACCCCCAAGCGCGTTTCGTCAGGTTCAAGTCACCGTGCTGACGGAAGCAGGGGAGAAAATGCTCGTCACCACCTATGCTGCCACCCCGATCGGCAAGTTCAAACCCAAGGCGCACTATCTCGATTGGGTAATGAAGGGCCTCAAGCATTGGAAGCTGCCTGAAGAGGCCATCGCTATGTGGAAGTCGTTCGCGCCGCAGTGAAACAGCCATCAGCTCACAGCAATCAGCTCTCATCATCTCTTAAAGATAACTGAACGCTGACGGCTGAAAGCTGATCGCTTCATTACTCGCTAAAGGAGAACCTATGCCGAAGCCCAAGTATCATATCGTTGTCTGTACTAACGCCCGTCCCCCAGGCCACCCGAAACCCTCCTGCGGCAGCGCCGGAGCAGCCTCCCTCCTCATGGCCTTTAATATCGGCCTCATGCAGAAGGGTGTGACACCGGGCGACGTCCTCGTCAGCGGCTCCTCCTGCCTCGGCCCCTGCGAGCAAGGACCAACCGTCGTCGTCTATCCGGACGCCACCTGGTACTCCAAAGTGACGGAAGCGGACGTGGCGACCATCATCGACGAACACATCCAGGGCGGAAAGCCGGTCGCAAAACTGAACCCGGATTCAGTCTGGAAGTAGCTCTTGAAAAAAGCTCAATGAGAGGATGATCAAAAAGGCCGTCCAGCAAGGCCGCAGTGAGCGAAGGCCCGAGGCGTACGTTGTTCAGTACGTCGAGGGTCTGAGCGATGCGAGAACGCAGCTGGCGGCATTTTTCAGCATCCTGTGAGAAACGATATGGGTAGCCACGCCGCTCACGAACACAAATCCCATGCACCCCGCACAGTGGGGTGCATGGTGATTACCTGCAGCGACACGCGGACCCCCGACACCGATACAAGCGGACAACTCATCCACAAGCTCCTCAGGCAGTTCGGGCATGAAGTCATCTCCTACCATTTGGTGAAGGATGAACCAGCCCAGATCACAGGCCGGATCGCTGAAGGCCTGGCGAACAAGGCCGTCCAAGCCATCATCATCAATGGCGGCACCGGCATCTCAAAACGGGATTCAACCTTTGAAGCGGTCGACGCCATGCTGGAGAAACGACTGGTGGGATTCGGCGAGATCTTCCGCTACTTGACCTATCAAGACATCGGCTCACCGGCCATCATGAGCCGCGCCACCGCCGGCATCATCAAAGGCCGTATTCTGTTCTCCACACCAGGATCAGAAAACGCGGTTAGGCTGGCGATGGAAAAGTTGATCCTTCCCGAACTTGGCCACCTGGTGAAGGAACTCACCAAATAAGCGTTAGGCGTGAGGGGCGGTATTTTAATATAGTCCGCGCGCCTGACGGCTCACCACAGGATGTTCAAAACGGACAGCCTTCTTCACCCACCCAACCCCGGCGTGACCATGCTCATCAGGCGCCAAGCATCACACGTCTCGACTCTTGCGCCTAACGCCTCACGTTTCACGCCTTACGTCCTGCTAATCTTGGAAAATCTTCGGTTCAGAGTACGGCGCTTCCGGTAAAATCTTCGATTGCGCATACCGCTTATAAAACATCAACAGATCCCGCACTGATACCACCCCCACAATCTCCCCTGCTTGGGTCACAGCGAGATGGCGCACGCCTAAGTCACCCATCATATCCTGAGCATCATCAACCGGCTGACTCCCCTCGATCGTACAAATGGGAGTCGTCATAATCTTCTCGACGGTCATCTTGCCAAGACTCTTATTGGTCGCGACGGCGCGTCGAACAATATCCGTATCGGTGACGATCCCAACCAGCTTCTTCCCCTTCTTCACAAACAGCGACCCCACCCGCGCAATACGCATTTTCTTGGCCGCGCTCACAATCGACACGCCAGGCCCCACGGTCTTGGGCTGCTTGTTCATGATCTTCGCCACTGTGGACATACTCCCTCCCTTTCTATTGCACATGAACGTAATAAAAAAACTAGCCGCGTTCACTCAACAAGGTAACTAGAACAGTGACCTGCTAAGGATGCTCAAAATGGTCAGCCTTCTCACCCGCCCAACCCTGGCGCGTCGAGACGTGCCTTGCCCCAAGCAAGGCCGCAGGGAGCATAGCAACTGAGGCGTACCCTCTGGGGTACGTCGCAGGGAGACATGCAACTGAGAACGAAGTTGGGTGCCGTTTTCAGCATCCGTCAACCGTCAGCACAATCTTACCGAAAAACTTTCGACTTAACATCAGAAGCTGTGCCGCGCGAGCCTCCTGAAGTGGGAACGTACGGTCGATCACCGAAATCAGCCGACCCTGCCCCATCAGTTCCGCCGCCTTCACCAGTTCTGCACGCGTCCCCATGTAGGAGCCCTTGATCGTCAGCTGGCGGGAAAAGACGTAGCGCAGATTGAGCTTCACGTCTCCCCCAGTCGTCGCGCCACAGGTCACCAAGCGCCCACCTTTCCCCAATGAATCGATGCAGGTGTCCCACACCTCCGGACCGATATGCTCGATCACGACATCGACGCCGCGCCCTTCGGTGAGCAACTTGACGCGCTCCGAGACCTTCTCCTTCGCATGGTTGAGGACGGCGTCTGCACCCAGGATCACGGCTTTTGGAATTTTCTCGTCGGTCCCAACCGTCGTGATGACCCGGGCCCCGGCGAGCTTCGCCATTTGAATCGCCATGCTCCCGACCCCACTCCCCGCGCCCATGATGAGCACCGTTTCGCCATGTTGAAGTCCGGCCAGGGCAAACAGCATGTGC
>JANYBU010000047.1 GCA_025360665.1 Nitrospira sp. | reverse complement strand
CCGGAGCGAGGGTAGGGGCGGGTCATTCATGGCGCAGAGTCGACTCGGTCGAAGAAGACATGCTGATGAATATAGAGGGCGAGACCAAAACACCTCCGTTGATAGTCCATATCATCTTCAGGCTCGCCATGGGCGGATTGGAAAATGGCTTGGTGAATCTGATCAATGCGATGCCTCGAGATCGTTACCGGCATGCCATTGTGAGTCTAACCGACTGCACGGACTTTCAACGTCGAATCAAGCGAGAGGATGTCCCCGTGGTGGCTTTGCACAAGAGACAGGGGCATGATTTCGGCGTGTATTGGAGAGCATGGCGGGCGCTGCGGGCGCTGCGTCCCGCAATCGTTCATACCAGAAGTTTCCCGGCACTCGAATTTCTTGCGGTTGCGGCTTGCGCGGGGGCGGCGCGTAGAATTCATGGAGAACACGGACGCGACATCTACGATCTCGACGGGAGCAATCGGAAATACAACATCTTCCGGAAAGGGATGAGAATGTTGGTTCGTCGCTATGTGGCCGTCAGCCAAGATCTGGCCCGGTGGCTCGTCGGCACAGTCGACGTTCCAGCGAGTAGGGTCACGCAAATCTATAATGGAGTGGATACGGTCAGGTTTCAGCCGCGTCGAGAGAGATTCGTTGCCGGCAGCCCTCCTGGTTTCTTCAGCCCTCATGCGTTTGTGATCGGGACCGTCGGCAGAATGCAAGTTGTGAAGGATCAATTGACGCTCGTTCGGGCGTTCTTGCATCTCTTGAGAACAGCGCCTCAAGCGCGGAATGTGTTGCGCTTGGTCATCGTCGGAGACGGGCCGCTTTATGAAGAAGCACTCCGACTCTTGCGAGAGGCGGAGGCCGAGAGTTGTGCTTGGCTGCCCGGTGCGAGATCGGATGTTCCCGACATGCTGCACTCGCTGGATGTGTTCGTGCTCCCCTCTCTGGCGGAGGGGATTTCCAATACTATTCTCGAAGCCATGGCAAGCGGGCTGCCGGTGATTGCCACCCGCGTCGGCGGCAACGTTGAATTGGTAGTAGAGGGGCAAACGGGTTTTCTCGTTCCCGCCGCAGATCCTGCCGCCATGGCGAACGCCATTCGTGCCTATTGGGACGATCGGACGGTACTGACCGCACACGGCCAGGCTGCCAGAAAAAAGGTGGAGACGGAATTCAGTCTGGAAGCGATGGTCAATAGATATCTTGCCGTGTACGACGGGGTTTTGGCGGATGATGGACGGCAATCCGTCGACGGATGGAACACCACCCCAGGAGTATCGAAGGATGTGCGGCCTTTGCGGAATATTTAACGTCGGAACGAGCGAGTCGGTCCGTCAACCATTGCTCAAGGCAATGGCGGATACCATTGCGCATCGTGGTCCGGACGCCGAAGGTTTTTATACATCGGGGCCGATAGGTCTTGCCCACCGTCGGCTTTCAATTATCGATCTTGAGGGAGGCCAACAGCCGATGGCTTCACCGGATTGCTCCGTGGTCGTCGTGTTCAACGGAGAGATTTATAACTTCCCGGAGTTGCGGCGACAGTTGGAGCAAAAGGGGTATACGTTCAAAACGAAGTCCGATACGGAAGTGATCATCTATCTCTATCAAGAGGTGGGGGAGCGATGTTTTGAGCAGCTGCGCGGCATGTTTGCCATCGCGATTTGGGACGCCAAGAACCGCAAGGTGGTATTGGCGCGTGACCGCGTCGGCAAGAAGCCTCTATTTTACTTCTACGACGGGAAGCGGTGTGTATTCGGGTCTGAGATGAAGGCGATTCTTGAGGTGCCCGGCATCCCGCGGGAGGTGGACCTCGAGGCCATGTCCGACTACTTCTCGCTCCTGTACGTGCCTGCCCCGAAATCTATTTTCAAGCATGTGCGCAAGGTGAAGCCCGGGCACTATGCGGTTATTTCTGATACGGGGTTTCGTGAGGTCGAGTACTGGGACCTGACCTTCGCCCATGTCGAAGAACGTTCTGAGCAGGATTGGGTCGAACAGCTTCTCGATGTCTATCGCGAGTCCGTCCGAATCCGCCTCATGAGCGAGGTGCCCTTGGGCGCATTCCTTTCGGGGGGCGTGGACTCTTCTTCGGTCGTTGCAATGATGAGTGAGCTGATGGGTGAACCGGTGATTACGGCCTCGATCGGCTTCAAAGATAAGGAATTCGACGAACTGGATTACGCACGGCTTATTGCGGAACAGTTTAAGACTAAGCACCACGACCAGGTTGTGGAACCGGATGCGGCAGGGATTCTGGATCGA
>JANYBU010000440.1 GCA_025360665.1 Nitrospira sp. | reverse complement strand
TTGAAGTTGACGTCGGCTTCGAGCAGCGCGAGGCGAACTTCTTTCAAAGCTTCCGCGATGTTCTGTTCGGTGAGGACCCCAGAACCGCGCAGCTTCTTGAAGATCTTCTCGAATTTTTCGCTGAGAGAATCCAGCATAGCGCCACAAAAAAAGGCAATCGAAGCCTTAGCCCCAGATCTCCGATCGCCTAGAAAACTCTAGCAAAAGAGCACTGGGAAGTCTAAAGGACGAGGCAGGATGAAGTCAAGGGAATGGGAGGCCACATTTTGTTGACATGTCGTAGGCCTTTCGCTATGGTCGGCTGTTATCTCCGAAGAACTACACAGAGAGTTGCAAGGCGGTTGCCGTGAAAAAATCACCCTGGGTTCTGCTCATTTTCGTGCTCATCGGTGGACTATTGGGCGGAGTACTGGGAGAAATCCTCCGGGTCATGGCCCCACAGGGCACTATTCAGGGGGTTTTCGCCACCAATTTTACCCCCGGCATCAGCCCACCTCTGACCATCGATCTGGTTCTCCTCAAGCTCACCATCGGCTTCGTCCTAAAAATCAACCTCCTCAGTCTCCTCGGGATGTTTCTTGGCATCTACCTGTACAAGAACGTCTAGCAGGAGGCTAGACCTCTGGCTTCAATTCTAACTCCTTCATCTTCAACGTTCGAATCCGGTTTCGTAGCGCTGCGGCCCGTTCAAACTCCAACTCCTTGGCGGCGGTTTTCATTTCCGTTTCCAGCCGTTTGATGATCTGTTCGGTCGCTTCCTCTGTTCTATAGACGGCCGACGACTCCGCGGCCAAATCCAGTTGCACATCATCCATGTCCGCCGTGGCATATTCGAGTGACAGGACGTCCTTCTTGATGCTCGTGGGCACGATGCCATGTCTGGCATTATACTCAGCTTGAATTGTGCGTCGGCGCCCGGTCTCGTCGATCGCCATTTGCATAGACCCGGTGACGACGTCACCGTACAGAATCACATGGCCACGCAGGTTCCTCGCTGCCCGCCCAGACGTCTGGATCAACGATCGATAAGACCGAAGATACCCTTCCTTATCCGCATCGAGAATCGCCACCAGGGTGACCTCGGGGAGATCCAGCCCTTCGCGCAGGAGATTGATCCCCACCAGCACGTCGAAAATCCCGCGCCGCAGATCCCGTATGATTTCAGCCCGCTCCAACGTCTTGATGTCAGAGTGCAGATACCGCACCTTGATACCAAGATCATGGTAGTACTCGCTCAAGTCCTCCGCCATACGCTTCGTCAGCGTGGTGATCAGCACACGCCCTCCCTGCGCCACTTCAGTCCGCACTTCGCCGAGAAGATGATCCACCTGCCCTTTGGCCGGTCGCACCTCAATGACCGGATCCATCAGACCGGTCGGGCGAAGGATCTGCTCGACAACCTCTCCAGCCGCATGCCCCAGCTCATAGGGGCCCGGCGTTGCGGAGACGCACACCACCTGCGCGAGACAGCGCTCGAATTCGGCGAACTTGAGCGGCCGGTTGTCTACCGCCGACGGCAGCCGGAATCCATATTCGACCAAGGTGCGTTTCCGCGAATAATCGCCCTCGTACATCCCACCCACCTGGGGAATCGTCGCATGGGATTCGTCGACGATCAGCAGAAAGTCTTTGGGGAAATAGTCGAGAAGCGTCGGAGGCTGCTCACCGGGCGCGCGGCCACTGAGATGCCGCGAGTAGTTCTCGATGCCGTGGCAGTACCCCATCGCCCGAATCATTTCAAGGTCGAACTTGGTGCGCTGCGCGATCCGCTGAGCCTCCACAAGCTGATTCTGTTTTTTGAAATAGGCGACACGCTCGTCCAGTTCTTCTTCAATGCCTGTGATCGCCCGCTCATACCGATCCGGCGCAATGAGATAGTGCGTGTTCGGATAGATCGCGACTTTCGGAAGCTTCCTGAGCGACTTTCCCGTGAGCGGATCGATTTCATGAATGGCGTCGACTACGTCACCAAACAACTCGACCCGGACGGACACCGCCTCATTCGAAGCCGGAAAAATCTCGATGACGTCGCCGCGGGCCCGGAAGGTGCCGCGGTGGAAATCCATATCGTTGCGGGCATATTGAATCTCGACCAGTTTCGCCAAGATCTTCTCCCGCCGAATCTCCATCCCCTCTTCGAGGAAAACCACCATCTCGTGATAGACCTCCGGCGACCCCAGGCCGTAAATACAGGAGACCGATGAGACGATCAGCACGTCGTTCCGTTGGAGCAGCGCGGAGGTCGCCGCATGCCGCATCTGATCGATCGCATCGTTGACGGATGCGTCCTTGGCGATGTACGTGTTGCTTTGTGGAATATAGGCTTCCGGCTGGTAGTAATCGTAATAGCTGACGAAATACTCCACCGCGTTGTGG
>JANYBU010000384.1 GCA_025360665.1 Nitrospira sp. | reverse complement strand
CTCATCTTTATTGGGAATACGCGTTTCCACATCGCGCTCGATAATCCATTTTCCAAGATGATGGGCGCCTTTCGCGTGGTCCTTCGCAAATTCGTGGTCCTCGCGTACATCGAGAAAATGCAGCACCTCGCCACGATCGAGCCTGGCCTTAGCCTGCGCCACCGTACATTCCTTGACCCGTGCTCGTGCCGCATCCACCAGCTTGAGAAAACCAGGATTATGTTTCATCCTCGCTCCCTTCCCTGATCCTGCTTCAAAATAAGGCCGTTTGTTCGACTCCCGGCCTGCGAAATGTGCAGGGAGCCGTCTCGTCACGCAGCGCCGACAATCCTACCTTTCGTCTGGAGACCTCGAACAACTGTTCGATCATGGCCCAATAAGGGCCTACGCCTTGGTGACGTTCGAAGAAGGCCCCCTTGCTGATCGCTCCGCCACGCACGTCTCGAATTCGATTCGTGATCTTGGTGATTCGATCTGGAAACGCCGCCGCCATTCGCTCCATGAACACCGGCTCGACAGGACCAGACAGGCGCAGCAGCGTCGCCATCGCCTCCACCGCCCCGGCTTGTTTCGCTCGGGCCAACAGATCAGGCACATCCTCATCGTTGAGACCAGGAATGATCGGAGACAGCGAGATGCCGGTGGAAATCCCGGCGTTCGCCAAGGTCGCCATCGCCTCGAAGCGTTTCCGGCTGGAGGGTGCGTGGGGTTCGACCTTGCGCGCCACCTCATCGTCTGAAAACGGTATACTGAAATGGTCCTCGATCCGCCCGCTCCTGTCAACGGGACGAGTCACGCCTACCAAGGCGGAATATCATGGCCCGATTGATTGACTAACCCCTACCCCGATGTTAAATTCCAGCCGCTTTCTGGAACACACGGCTATGTACGATCTCCGCTATTTACGCGACAATTTCGACGCCATCAGAGAACAGCTTGGCCCCCGTGGTGCCGACGTCCCCTGGGATAGATTACGCACGCTGATCGAACAACGTCGGACCTTGACCGGCCAGGTTGAGCAACTTCGTCACGAACTGAAGAAGGGATCGGAAGAGGTCGCCAAGCTGAAGCGAGCAAAGCAACCGGCGGATGCCGCCATGGCTGCCATGAAGGCCGTTGGCGAACGGATCAAAACGATTGAAGACGAACTGCGCGGCCTCGAAGAAACCCTGACCGATCTGAATCTCCGCATCCCGAATCTTCCACATGCCTCGGTGCCGATAGGAAAAGACGCGGGCAGCAACGTGGAGAGCAAGCGGTGGGGATCCCCACCCACGTTGACTGCACCAGCCAAGAGCCATTGGGATCTCGGCGAAGCCCTCGGCATTCTGGATTTCGACCGGGCGGCGAAAATCACCGGCGCACGATTCGCGGTTTTGACGGGGGCCGGCGCGCGACTCGAACGGGCCCTCATCAACTATATGCTCGACCTTCACACGACACAGCACGGCTATCGGGAGGTTCTGCCGCCACTCCTCGTCAATCGGTCGAGCATGACCGCAACCGGCCAGTTACCCAAGTTCGAAGAGGATCTCTTTCGCCTGCGAGACGAAGACTATTTCTTGATTCCGACGGCAGAAGTGCCGGTGACCAATCTCCACCGTGACGAAACACTCATCGAGAGTGCGCTGCCGATCAGGTATACGGCCTATACCCCCTGTTTTCGCCGTGAGGCAGGCTCCTATGGAAAAGACACCAGAGGGCTCATTCGCCTCCACCAATTCAACAAAGTAGAGTTGGTCGTGTTTGCGAAACCGGAGCAGTCGTATGAGGAACTGGAACGGCTGACCGGCCATGCCGAAGCGATCTTGCAGGGATTAGGACTTCACTACCGAGTCGTCACCCTCTGCACCGGCGATATGGGTTTCTCCGCAGCGAAGACCTACGACATCGAAGTCTGGATTCCTTCCAAAAATCACTATCGAGAGATCTCCTCCTGCAGCAACTTTGAAGGATTTCAGGCTAGGCGGGCCAGTATTCGATATAAAGGTGCCACTGGGAAAAAAGATGCCAAGACAGAGTTCGTCTATACCCTCAATGGGTCCGGGCTTGCCGTCGGACGCACACTCGTGGCTATCCTCGAAAACTACCAGCAACCGGATGGGAGCGTGACAATACCGGAAGTCTTGCGTCACTACATGGGTGGGCTTGAGCGGATTCGCAAAGAATAGGATATGGTTAATAATATCCTGCCACGCTTATTAATGATGAGCGCTCAGGGTGAAACAGGTCGAGTTGGAGGGGTGACGGAGCGGCCGAACGTGCCAGTCTTGAAAACTGGAGACCTCGCAAGGGGTCCGCGAGTTCAAATCTCGCCCCCTCCGCCAACGACACGAGTAGGTTCATTACTTCAGCAGTCAGCCTTCACCTCGGCTTCCTGATACCCACTCCATACCCACAGGGAAATGTCCAGGTCACTGCTCTGCCCAGAGCTGGCCCCCAGAGCCTCGAAGTTCTACTGGGCACATTACTAGCTTGTGGCTCGGCGATTCGTCTGGTTTATTGATGAGGGGTGGAGGTGACTGCTATGGTGATACCCACCCTAGCAGACTGCGGAAAGACCATTTTGGCACGCGAGAACTTCGATAGTCCGCACGTCTGGGACAAACCCGGTCTGTCTGGTTATCTGGTTTATCTGGTTAGTCTTATTCAACCAAACACACCAGACAGACCGAACAGACCACATGAACAAGACAGGCTGGCGGACTGTTTCAGCATCCTGCTAGAGCAGCAAGAGGTCTCCGCTCCATCATAGGGAGATCAACCTCCGCTCACATCTTTACTCTTGCTGATACCCACACACCTACCCCGCTCAGGCTACTACCCCAAGATTATTTGCCATCCAACTCCTGGTCTGGATGGTTTCTCTGCATTCATATACATCTAGAATAACATTCACATATAACAGCAAGTGATTGATATAGATATATTATATAAATATATCGCTCGAACATTTCTTACTCAACAATCGTCCCCTCTTTAGTTCGGCACCACCTACCTCTACGGTATTTTCAAAAATTTTCCCCTGCCCCAATATCACACTCAACAGCGCGCCTCATGGGTATCGTTTCTTGGAGGAGAGACCGATGCACAAACAAATCGGGAAGATCGGGGCCATTCGTCGGGAGCTAGACGGCAAAGCCTGTCTCTTCTGCGGAGGCCATAAGTATCAGTTAGTGCTTCGCGGGAACATGCAGCCGCAGGCTGGCGGACTCTTCGCCCGCTGTTCTCAGTGCCAGCGTCCTCGCGGACTCGATGAAGACCTCGGTCGAATACTCTGGATGTAAGAAGACCGCTTTATCACCTCAACACAGAAGGAAGACACGATGCACGTCCTCTCTTCTCCGATCCAATATATAAAGCTGCGCAGAGCGCACAAGAAACAGAAACGAACCGCGTTGCATATGTTGGCACTCAGCGGTGCGGTCAGACCCAGCCATGTTGAAATCCGTTACGCGACACCCATTGCCAGCAATACAGCCTCCCGCGCGCAGCCGACTGCGATCGGGCATCCATTGACCCACCCTATCCCTCTACGGTCATGGGACCACAACATCACATTCAACGTGAACCAGACATGGCAATGGGCGCGCAGCCTCTCATCCGCCATCGTCCACCTTGGGAAAAAACCGATTGTGCTTCAGGGGAGCAAGCAATAAGACGTGTGAGCCTTCGCCCTTCTCCCCTGAGAGTTTTTTTGATCCCCCGCGCGAATTGCTTGTACCTCCCACATGGCCTGAGGTAAGATCACGGCTCGCTTGCGGGTCATCCGACGGTCATCGACCTGCGTCGCACATGATCGGGGACCCCACACACAGCTGAGATCTGTGGAGAGGTGGCCGAAGGCAACGGTTTGCTAA
>JANYBU010000424.1 GCA_025360665.1 Nitrospira sp. | reverse complement strand
GTCTATGGGCGGTTCAAAGAAGCGTGGCGAGTATCAGCGATACAGAGTGGACCAGGAGGGAGAGTTCCCGCGCCATGATGTGCGAGCCTGTTCAACAGGGGGCAGGATATGAGCCTGCGTAATTTGGTGCCGAAGGCGGGACTTGAACCCGCACGGCTTGCGCCACACGCCCCTCAAACGTGCGTGTCTGCCATTTCACCACTTCGGCAACCGGCAGGAGCTTGGAAAACCCCCACAACTGACACAGACTGTCACGTTGTTTCGTGCCCGCGCTTCACGAACGACGAGCGACAGTCTGAGGGAGCCGCATTATAGAAGTGGGCCAAAATCCTTGTCAATCAATAGAGGCTCCGGTAGAATCGGGCGGCTCATGGTCACCGGGTCCTCCAAAGTTGTGCAGAATCACCACAATCTCACTTCCACGCTCGATGATGTCGTTGAACGACGGACACAGGGGTCCGTCGCTGCCTTGTTCGACGTCGACAATACGCTCCTGCCGGGAGAGGCCAGCGAGGTACTATTCTTCGGGTTTCTGTGGCGGCGTGGTCTGGTGGGATGGGGCGAGTTGAGGCGGAGTGCGGCCTGGCTGGCGGGACACATGCCTCCCTTCTCGCTGCACTCGCTCCGAGAACGAAAAGTGTATCTAACGGGCAAACGCCCCGAAGACATTGGATCGCTTGCGCGGGAGTTCTGTCAGGCCAAGATGATCGCCAGGCTATCCAAGCAGGGTCGCGCGAAACTAGACGCGCATCGACAGGCCGGTCACGAGTTGATTCTTGTGACTGGCGCACCCGATTTTTTGATCGCGCCCCTTGCGGAGTTTTTGGGCGTATCCACGGTCTTCGCGGCGAAGCCGGAGCAACGGGATTCGGTCTATACCGGTGCGTTGATTCCCCCGTTGCCCTATGGCCCTGGCAAGCGTGAGCTGATCCTCGCCCACGCTCAGGAAATGGGCCTTGATCTGGCCGGCTCCTACGCCTATGGCGATAGCCCCGGCGATCACGACATTCTGGAATTGGTCGGGCATCCCCTGGTGGTCAACCCGATCCGTGGCATGGCGCGCACGGCGCGCCGCCTCGGCTGGCCTGTCGCGACGTGGAAATAAGTGGATTTGGATCATTGAACCAATGGATCAATGATTCAAATGAGTATATCGACAATGACCAAATCGTCAATGCTTCGCATCACCGAGATCTTCCATAGCATTCAAGGCGAGTCGAGCTATGTCGGACAACCCTGTGTGTTTGTACGACTGACCGGATGCCCACTCCGCTGCACCTGGTGCGATACCGACTATGCCTTTTATGGAGGGAACGAGTGCTCGATCGATGAGGTCCTGGTGAAGGTGCATACCTATGGGTGCCGCCTCGTGGAGGTCACGGGAGGGGAACCGCTTGTCCAACCCGAGAGCCTCCCGCTCATGACCAAACTGTGCGATGCCGGCTATACGGTCCTGCTTGAGACCAGCGGCGCCGTCGACATTGCGCCGGTCGATCCACGTGTCCATGTCATCCTGGATGTGAAATGTCCGGGAAGCGGGATGACGAATCGGATGCACTGGCCGAATCTTTCTCAGCTGGCGGCCAAAGACGAGGCGAAGTTTGTCCTGGCCGACCGAGCTGACTACGACTGGGCCCGTGAGGTTCTTGCCGAACATGGCGTCGCCGACCGTTGTACAGTCTTCTTTAGTCCAGTCTTCGGTTCGCTTGATGTGCGTCAGTTGGCGGAGTGGATCCTGGCCGACAAGCTTCCGGTGCGGTTCCAAATACAGTTGCATAAACATATATGGGCGCCCGACATGCGCGGGGTGTGAGTTGTAGCTATCAGCTCTCAGCAGTCAGCCCTCAGTTTGAACTGAAAGCTGAGTGCTGATGGCTGACAGCTTGAACAAGGAGACGTGAATGAAGATCATGCAGGTCACGGTACAGGTTGGGCGAGCGGAGACCGCATCCGCAGAGGTGTTGGTACTCACACACTGTGAAGGAGAGGGATTGGCCAAACAGGATGCGGCCCTGCTCGATCGGGCTCTCGGGGGCGCGTTGCGCAAGCTGGTGCAATCCAAAGAATTCGAAGGCAAGGCCAACGAAGTATTGCTGTATCACACGCAAGGCACGGTGCCTGCGAAGCGGCTCGTGCTGGTCGGCTTGGGCAAGAAGAGCGAGGTCACGCTTGAGACGATCCGGCAAGCGATGGGCTCAGCCGCGAAGCGCGTCCATCAGGCAAAGGTCGAGTCCTTTGCGGTAGTGCTTCCAACCGTAATGCCTGCCGGGATGTCATGGGTCGAGGTGGCGCAAGCGATGGTTGAAGGGGCGATCCTGGGCAGTTATCAGTTCACCGTCTACCGAAGCGAGGCTGCCTCGGGGCAAGACGTGGCGGGAATGAAGATTCTCATCCTGCAGAAGGATCAGTTGAGGCAGGTTAGTGAAGGAGTACGGCGAGGTGTTGCCACGGCAGAGGCCACCGTGTTTGTCCGCGACCTCTGTAATCATCCGTCCAACATCTTGACTCCCACCAGGGTCGCCAAGGAAGCGAAGACTATCGCCAAAGCTGAAGGGATCACGATCAAAATTCTCGAGCAGAAAGAGATGGAGCGCTTGGGGATGGGCGCGCTGCTCGGCGTGGCGCGCGGGAGCCAGGAGCCGCCCAAGTTCATCATCCTTGAATACAACGGAGCCAAGAAGAAAGACGAGCGGCCGGTCGTGCTGGTCGGGAAAACGATCACCTTCGATACGGGCGGGATCTCCCTGAAGCCCGCCGAAAATATGGAACACATGAAAGCCGATATGACGGGAGGGGCCGAAGTGCTGGCCTCGATCCGGGCGGCGGCCAGACTCAAGCTCCCGCTGCGTCTCATTAGTATCCTGCCCGTGGCGGAAAACATGCCGGGTGGCCGGGCGATGAAGCCGGGCGATATCGTGAAGACGCTGTCGGGGAAGACCGTCGAAGTGCAGAACACGGATGCGGAAGGCCGGCTCATCCTGGCCGATGGCCTCGCCTATGCGATGCGCTATAAGCCGGCGGCCTTGATCGACATTGCGACGCTCACGGGGGCCTGTGTGGTGGCGCTCGGCCAATTTGCGATTGGGATGTTCGGCACCGACCAGGCGCTCAAAGAACAGGTTAGGAAGTCTGGGCAGAAGGCCGGTGAGCGAGTGTGGGAGATGCCCTTGTGGGAGGAATATTTCGAACAGCTCAAGAGCGATGTCGCCGACATGCGCAACATCGGTGGCCGTGGAGGCGGCATGATTACCGCGGCGCTCTTTCTGAGCAAGTTCGTGGGGGACTGCCCGTGGGTGCACCTCGATATTGCCAGTACGGATTGGAGCGAGCGGGAACGGGCCTACATTCCGAAAGGTCCCACCGCGATTGGAACCAGGTTATTGGTGCAGTATCTGATTGATCGGAGTCTCTAACGTTGGAACGACATCCATTAACTTCGCGCGAAAAGATCGGGCAGCTCTTCATGGTCGGGTTTCTGGGCACGTCGGTGACGCCCGATCTGGCCTCGTTCATCAAAGAGTACAAGCCGGGCGGTGTCATTCTCTTCTCACGGAACCTAGAATCCGTCGAGCAGATGGTCGACCTGACCAACGATCTGCAGGCCTGCAGCCCCCATTCTCCGCTGTTGATCTCAATCGATCAGGAAGGTGGTCGGGTCTCCCGTCTTCCGAAAGGCTTTACGATTTTCCCGCCTTGCGACGTGTTGGGCCGCTGTAACTCAAGCGAATTGGCGTACGCGGCTGCGGCCACCATGGCCAAAGAACTGAGAGCGGTGGGCGTGAACATGAATATGGCGCCGGTGCTCGACGTGAACAGCAATCCGGACAATCCGGTCATCGGCGACCGCGCGTTCGGCACCACGCCCGGTGTGGTCTGTGAGCTGGGGTTGGCGACGGCGGCCGGGCTGCAAGACAACAAGGTCGTGGCCTGCGGGAAACACTTTCCCGGTCACGGCGATACGAATACCGATTCCCACAAAGAACTTCCGGTGGTCGAGGCATCGCGGGAACGATTGGAGGCCGTCGAGTTTCCCCCCTTCCGTCGTGCCGTTGAGCATGGTGTCGCATCGATGATGACCGCGCACGTGCTCTACCGAACCCTCGATCCGGAATTGCCCGCGACGCTCTCGCCGACCATCATCACGAATTTCTTGCGCCAGGAGCTGCGATACGACGGAGTGGTCTTGACGGATGACTTAGAAATGCACGCGATCATCGACCATTATGGTGTGGAAGATGCTGCGGTCCGTGCGGTACTGGCGGGATGCGATGTCTTGTTGATTTGTAAGGATCGGGATCGGGAAGTCGCCGCCTTCGGGGCCGTGGAGCAGGCTGTGGCGTCAGGCACGATTTCCATCGAACGATTGAACCTCTCGGCGACCCGAATCGCCCGTCTGAAAGACCGGTTTGTGGCGCCCTATAGGCCGGTGACGATCTCCGACGCGAAACTCGTTGCGGGATGCCGAACCCATCAGGCGCTGCTGCACACGATCGAACAGGTCCGGGCGCGGTTATCAAAGGTTCCAACTTTTATAGGATAAGGCGAGAGGGATTTGTCTCTGGTAGGTTGCGGAGAATTATGTAGGCACGCCAGAGCTTCATTGGTCCGCACGCGCCAGGCGCGAGTCCCGACTACATCGCCCTAGTTATCCCGGTCATGCAGCGAGTCGCATCCCTTCTCAGAAGGGGTGGCCCGGTTGCCTTCCACTCCGTGCGTCCAACGAGGCCTTTCTGAGGGCGCGCGTTGCGCGAGCAAGAGAGCAACCTCCTTGCCCTCCCGTTCCCACTTATGGCATCATGCCACCCTTCTTGGAGACGAGCTTGGAACATTTGCTCGAATACGCCGGTTCGGTGCATATCTTTCTTGGACCCTACCGCGGGAATCCGATTGCCTTGTATTTGAAGCGGACGGAGACCGGGTGCCAGATCGGCCCGAAGGCCTATCCGTGGAATAACGTCGTGGGAAGTGGTGAGACGCCGAATAAGGCGGCCGCGGATTTCGAAGAGAAATGGAAAATGAAGGGTCTCTCGACGGATATGTACTCCGGTCCCTCGTGGGAAGGAGGCATCAAGCCGGAGAAACCTGCTCCTCCCAAGCCGCCTGCTGCTCCCAAACCAGCGGTATCCGCTGCTGCCTCAGCACCAGTGGGCCAGCCTGTCGTGCCCGCAGCCTCTCCGATAGATACCACACCGGCTCCTGCTCCAGCTCAGGCGGCTCAGCCCGCAGACGCATCGAGCTAACCCTCTTTCAGAATTGAGTCATTGAGCGATTTGTTCATTGGTCCATTGAACAATGATTCAATCGGCAATGGATCAATGTCCGCCGTTCTGGGTCGCCAGTTTGCTGTGCTTCAGGCCGTATCCCAGGTAGACCACAATGCCGATGGTGCTCCAGACGGCGAATCGAATCCAGGTCACCCATGGGAGAAAGCTCATGAGGCCGAGACAGGCCAGCATGCCCAGGATGGGGATGATCGGCATGAACGGAAGCCGGAATGGGCGAGGCTGGTTGGGTTTCGTGTAGCGCAGAATCACGACACCGATACAGACCAGGACAAAAGCAAAGAGCGTGCCGATGTTCGTCATGTCCGCCGCGTCGCCGATGGGAATCAGGGCAGCGAGCGTGGCCACGCCGATGCCGGTGAGAATGGTGGCATAGTGAGGCGTGCCATAGCGAGGATGCACGGTTGACAGCCAGGGGCTCAAGAGGTGGTCGCGCGACATGGCAAAGAATACCCGGATCTGACCCAGCATCATCACGACGAGTACGCTGGTAATTCCGGCCACGGCCCCAATCGCCACAATCGCCGCTCCCCACTTGAAGCCCACCATACTCAGCGCTTCGGCTACCGGTGCATGGATGTCGATCTGTGCAGTGGGGATCAAGCCGGTCAGGACGGCGGCCACGGCAATGTAGAGGACGGTGCAGATGCTGAGTGAGGCGATGATCGCGATCGGCAGATCCCGCTGAGGGTTTTTCGCCTCCTCGGCGGTCGTCGAGATGGCGTCGAATCCGATATAGGCGAAAAACACGATCGCCGCTGCGGCACCGACGCCGGCGAATCCTTGCGGCATGAAGGGCGTCCAGTTGTCGATATTCACGGCCGGCGTCCCTACGGCAATGAAGAAGAGGATAACCGCGAGCTTCAAGCACACAATGATGCCGGTTGCGCGGGCGCTTTCTTTGATCCCAATGACGAGGATGACGGTAACGAGTAACACGATAATAGCGGCGGGGAAGTTCGCCACGCCCCCGTCAGGTCCTCCGGGTGGATGCGTCGCCCAGTGCGGCAATTCGATCCCGGCCAACCTGAGCAGATTATTGAAATAGCCGGACCACCCGATGGCGACGGCGACACAGGCCACACCGTATTCGAGAATCAAGTTCCAGCCGGTGATCCAGGCCAGGAATTCTCCCAACGTGGCATACGAGTAGGTATAGGCAGAGCCGGCCGCGGGAATCATGGTGGAAAACTCTGCATAGCAGAGTGCCGCGAAGGCGCAGGTTAGGCCGGAGAGCACGAAGGACAGAACGATTCCAGGCCCTGCCCCGGGCCGATGGGCATCGCCGACGATGGCGGTTCCGATCAGGACGAAGATGCCGGTGCCGATGATCGCGCCGATGCCGAGCGCGGTCAGATCCCAGGCCGTGAGGGTCTTTTTTAAACGATGATCGGGATGATCTGCGTCCGCGAGGATTTGTTCGATGGACTTGGTCAGGAAGAGTCGCCTGATCACCGTACCTCCTCTGGCCGGGGGAATAACGAAAGGCGCTGTCGAGTCAACGAGCTTCTGTTCCCTATGGGGTCAAGCATAGCAGGCCTTCTCCATGGGAGAGCCGAGCGGGGCGGGCGGGATGGGCAAGACGGGCAAGGGTTCGATGTCCGACGTTCGAGGCTTTCGGAACGTCGAACCCAGAACTTCGAACTTCGGATTACGCTTTTCTCGCATGTCTCGCACTTCACGCGCCACGGTCTGTGGCGCGGGCGGCGCGCAGAAAGGCCTCGAACAATCGCCGGTGGAGAGGGTGCCGTTCGAAGAGAAATTCCGGGTGCCACTGGATGCCGAGAAAGAAGCGATGGGTCGGAGATTCGATCGCCTCCACGACACCATCGGGGGCCAGGGCGCTGGCGATCAATGACGGCGCGACGGCGTTGACCGATTGATGGTGCGAGCTATTCACCCGCATCGACACCGACCGTACGATGCGACGGAGTAGGCTGCCGGATGTGACTGTGACGGTGTGACTGAGGTTTGTCGCTGGAATCCGTTGCCGATGTTGGAGCGGTTGCGAGATTTGGGATGAGATATCCTGAACAAGGCTTCCGCCGCAGGCGACATTCATGGTCTGCATGCCTCCGCAGATGCCGAGCAGCGGGACATCAGCCTGTTTCGCCAGGTGGACGATGTCCAGTTCAAAACTCGCGCGACGTTCGCTCACGATACTGAACGGATAGCGCTGACGTTCACCATACAATGCCGGCGGAAGGTCTGGCCCACTTCCGGTGAGGAGGAGTCCGTCAATCTGCTGCAGAAGACGCCGTCTCGTGGCCCGGTCTGCGAGGAGTGGAAGGACCAGCGGGATGCCACCGAGTTCTTCGATGGCACGAATGTAGCGTGCAGGCAAAAAGTAGGTGGGCTCGCGCCCACCCCATTCCTTCCGATCACCGGCGTTGAAGTCTGGTGTGACGCCGATGATCGGTTTCATGGCTAGCGGATAGGCTCCGGAGCAGGGGCCGGCACCGGTGCATCATTCGAATCGGCGACCCCCAGGAAGCGGATGGGCCGATTGCCTTGTAGGTGATCGGGGGTAATGAGGTAGGTGCCGTAGAGACTGGTGTCCCAGATGCTTTTGGCTGCTTGTTCATTCCCGCCTGAAAACGCATAGGCGAGTCCTCCGACAATCCCTCCTCCGATGGCGAAGGCCACCTTCACGGGAAGATACAGTAAAGTGGAGAAACCGGCAGCGATCTGCATGCCCGCGCTTGACGCGCTTCCGCCCTCGGTACTCTCGTTCGACGGGGGAGCTACGTTTTCTTGACTCCATGCCGATGGCACCATTGTGACGGTACACAGGGCCATGAGCAGGAAAACTGCCACCAGTTTGAAGCTGGAAGCCTCACGGGGGCGATTGGATGGAGACGAATATATGTTCACAGATAATCCTCCTTCTTCGACAGAGTGAGCTGAGCGGCAGTGGCTAACTCCAAGGCGCCCACCCACGATTCAAGGGTAGTGGGGTTATAACAAATTCAACTCTGATTGCAAACCCCCTGCCGCGCCCGCGTAGAGCGTCTTATGGAGCGGTGGCGTCTCTCGAAACGAGGTCCAGTTCAGACGTAATGTAGGACGTGATGAAGTTCATCCGCCTAATCACGGTGTCTCTGACTTCAGCGATCCATACGTCGTCTGCGAGACATTGGTTCTCTTGAGTGATGCCGGATTGCAACGCCAGGTCCAGCTTGCACCAACAGACTGCTTGAATAAACAGCTCATGGGCTCGTTCCTCATGAGATGGACGATCTTCATCCGAGAAATCGATCAGGGCCTGGGCCAACCAGCGGGAGAAACCCACGTCGGTGTTGAGCGTATCGATCTGGCTCTGAGCGATCTCGATGGCGACCTGGATCCCGCCCTTCCAACTTCGTTTCTTGACATTGAATACACAGGAGAAGGTGAAGGGTCTTCCCTCCACCGGTTGAGGTCCGACAAACAGTGTTACCCGGAATTGAGAAGGCTCTGGTGCATGCTCGACAGCCATGGTGCGCATTGTAGCATGACCACCGATCTCAACGAACGTCTCATTGACGGCTTTGTTCCACGACGATAAGATGCCTCTCTACTATGATCACGGCCATATCTCAGCGTGTCAGCGAGATTCAGCAGGCTCTTCGTGATGCCGAGATCGACGGCTGGCTCTTCTATGATTTCCGCGGGAGCGACCCCCTCGCCTATCGCATACTCCAGCTTGATCCTACGGTCCATGTGACAAGGCGCTGGTACTACTGGATTCCTGCGCAGGGGGTTCCCGTCAAGCTGTTGCATCGCATCGAGCCGCACGTACTGGATACATTGCCGGGACAGGCTGACTGCTATGTGTCGTGGGAGCAGCAACGGCAGATCCTTGCACGCCTGCTCGCCGGCGGCCTCCGTGTCGCCATGCAGTATTCCCCGCTGAACGCGGTTCCCTACGTGTCGCGCGTGGATGCCGGCACGATCGAGCTGATCAGAAGTTACGACGTCGAGGTGGTCAGTTCAGCGGATTTGATTCAGATGTTTGAAGCTCGCTGGACGGACCGTCAACTCGAATCGCATCAGTATGCCGCCGCGGCGCTCCGGCGTATCGTTGATCAGACATTTAGTTATGTGCATGACGCGGTAGCGCAAGGCCGCAGCCTCACTGAATATGGAGTGCAGCAGTTTATTCTGGCTCGTATACGCGATGCCGGGATGGTTACATCGAGTGCACCGATCGCCGCCGTCAATGCCCACAGCGCCGACCCCCATTATGGTCCGCCAGAGACGGGGTCTGCCGAGGTCACTCGCGATGCGTTGCTCTTGATCGATCTCTGGGCCAAACGAGCGGAGGCCGGTTCGGTCTACGCCGATATCACCTGGACCGGCTATGTCGGTCAGACGGTGCCGGTGAAACATCGCGAGATTTTCGACTTGGTCCGGCAGGGACGGGACGCG
>JANYBU010000423.1 GCA_025360665.1 Nitrospira sp. | reverse complement strand
CCCAGGCTCAAGGTCTCACGGTCTTCCGCACTCATGTGTCGATAGGATTTCTTTGACATGGCAACACCTTAGCCCATCAGGGCCTGTCGTGTTGCACTTGGAGTTAGAACTCAAGGTATAAAAGGCCCAGTCCAAGGTGAGCAGAATTGCAGCTAGGAAAAATGGGAGTAGACAACAAAAAATAAAACGTGACTCGGATTCTTTCGCCCGGAGACGGCCGTACCAGGTGGGTTGAGGGGCGACCAAGCTCGGTCGGTGCAGGTGCAGATACGTCAGGCACACGGCTCCTAGGAACAGGCCGAGCAGCAACAGCGGCGTTTCCCATTCAGGAATAGACCACCTGGACGCGGCAACGTGAAATCGCGGGATCAACAGCAATGCCATCAGAAACGGAAGAAGGATCATCCAATTGAGTAGGAGATTTCGAAGATACGTGCCCACAAGGGTCCAGCCGTCCGCAGAAAACATCCCGAGCTTCGGGCTCAAGTAGTTACTATACGCACGAAGCCAGTGAAGGGGGCCCGGTTCCGGCGTGAGCGGACATTCAAGATGGTCCTTGAGGTCCTTGCAGACACCATCAAGTCCATTCGGATTTCGCGAGATCCATGCGGTGAGCCAGCTTCCAATATAGCCGCCGCCCGAGACAGTCGAAAGATAGTCAAATTGTGTGAGCAGACCCTTCTGGGCCAGAGCTTGGATCACGCCTAGGCAGAAGGTCGCACTGCGGATACCGCCGCCGGAGAAGCAGAGCGCGGAGCGTTTTTTAGGGGTGAGGCCATGGATCGACTCGTAGACTTTATCGAGCCGCTCTTTTTCTTTTCTTTGTGCTTCTTCTTTAGAGACGCCTTTCAGTGCGGAGGGGGGGAGCTTAATCGGAGTGCCGTGCAGCTTTTCATATTCTTCGGCCAATACGTCACTGAGACAGAGCGGACCGTGGTCAGATGATGTGTCGCTCACCGCACGCCTCCACTCGATTCGCAGCTTACTTCCCTTGAACGTGTCCCCGCTTACGGGGCCGGCTGCAGAAAATTCACAATCCGCTGCTGCTGCTTCTTGACGACCTTTTGGGCTGCCGCGATCAGGAGCGCGCCGTGACAAGTGTCTTCGATTTTAAATAGAGTCGGCACTTGTCGAATCGTCTTTTTGATTGCCTCAACCGTCATGGTGCTGGGGCATCCAGCTGGAATAGGATCGTTCTGTGCCCATTCGGAGTCCGTATAGCGGAGGATGATGAGTTTTAGATGATCGTAATCCGGGAGGAAGGCACCTTCGGCGCGCAGGCTGTGCCAGAGCATCGCCTGGTAGGCATTGGCTCGTTCTTCCATGATCCCGACGATGCGGGACGGATCGTGGGCAAAGACTTCAAAGCCCTTTTCACTAGTATTAAGATCGGCCCCTCCCTCGTCGAACGGATAGGAGGCGTCGATGACGATGATCAACCCTCTTTTGGCGGCAAGTCTGGCCGGGTTGAGTTTATTGAGGAAGAGCGTGGTCAGCGACTCGGTGCCGAGGTTGTCGAACAGGCCGCCGTCCCCAACGTGCGTATAGGTATTCGTTCCGGCTGCCTGATAGGTCACAGGTCCGACCACCGGAGGAAAGGACGCGGACGTGGCCACCGCGAGCGAGACGGGAAGCCCTCGATGGTCTCCAGCGAGATCCTCAAACGTCTGCGGGAGGAATTGGTTCTTCGCCCGTTCGACACTCTTGTCGAAACTGGCCTTGCCCTCCGGGGTGAACTGCTGACCCTTGGCGACTAATTTGGCCCGCAGCTCTTTCGTAAAGTCATAGGCAAAGTCCGATGGCGGGAGCGTGGTCAGGACCAGTCGGCGCCCGCTGTTATAGATGGTGCCATTCAAGATGATCTGTGGCGCATCCCCGCGTCGCTCTCGCTCATAGAGTCCAGAAAATGTCATCCCGTCAAAGAAATTCGCGTCCCAGACGTCGGCGAAGGAATAGGCAAGTTTGGTGGGGTTAGCGACGCGGAAATTTGCCACCTGACGACCGAGTGCCCGGAGCTGGAAATTCAACTGCATATCTTCTTTGAATGACGTAAAGAACTGCTGGTAGGCTGGCGATAACCCATCTCCTGCCATGACGGCTTCGAATTTGGCTGGTTTCTTGACGGCATAGTAGGCCGTGGCGAGGCTGCCACCGGAGACGCTGGACATATGGGTGACCATCTCCAGCAGACTGCGTTCTTGACCGCCGTCGGTAATGCGGACGGTGGCCAAGGCTTCGAGTGCGCCTGCCGCGAAGGTTGCGGCGCGACTTCCTCCCCCGGATATGGCAAGCCCGACTAGAGTTTCCCGATCAGGAAGCGGCGCGAAGACCGGGCTGTTCTTGTCGGGGTGCGCGGGCAGGGAATGGATTTTCGCAAAGCAGCCGGTGAGTAGCAGAATGAGGCTCATGCTGAGTGCAACGGAAATGAATTTCATGATCGTGTCCCCCCGTGAGGCTCCTTCTTGAATGGTGGTTCGACGGCAGCCGAACCGCGTATCAGCGTGCGTCGGCTCTTCTCTCGTGGTGCGATATCTATGAGCCCTGTGTGACCTGGTAATAGCAGAACCCTTCGTGATCGACGAGCTTCTTCGCCATCACCCCTGCGGCTGTTTCAAGCGGGCGGCAAGCGTCTCATTCTGGGTACCGAAGACACTTCCACCGCGAACCGCTTTTCCCACGAGCGATGTCACGGCGGCTTCGGCGCACAGAGCGTCACGGGTCACTCGTGCCAAGGCCTCCAGTGGAATAGAGGGATGATTGGCATCGAATTCAGGGTAGGGCGACTCCTGGGAGTTCGGTCCCACTCGCAACGCGGTCGCACCATGTACGGCCGGTACTCGAAAGGCCGTGTCGAAGAAGGCTTCCAGGAAAATGCGCGTCAGGTCGGCGCTGACACGTTGAGAGTCGACCGACGAGGCGGACACAGTTGCGCGTGCACCGAGCTCCTTCTGGACATTGACGGACAGACCGGGGAAGGCCCACACATTGCCGTTCCGATCGACAAAGCCCGTCGACGCAACCTTGAGCACGCCGCGCACCCCTCCGCCGGGAGGCGTCGGTTCGGGAACGAATTGCACATCGCCGAAATAAGCCTTGTTGTAGGCAAGAAGCAGTTGGGCGAAGCGTGAGGTGTTCTGCGCGAGGGCATCCTCATCGAAGTCGACATGGGCATGCCACTGTCGAATGATGTCGATCACCCGTCGCAACTTCCCTAGGTCGAGCCTGCGATGGTGCAAGAACTCGCCGTCGGCGAAGAGTTCTTGGAGTGCAAGCAGCGAATCGGCCTCGTTGGGTCGATGCGCCTTCACTCGTTCGACGAGTATTCGAATCGGTCTGAAGGCGAGACCGGACAATCGACTCTCATCCGCCGATGACGTGCCGAGAGGCGAACTGCCCGCTGGATCCACTGTGCCAGGGCCTGTCTTCGGCTTATCGTGAGCCTGTCTGGTACAGGCGAGAAATTCTTGTGCCGGGGGGGGTTGGTCGTCAGTTTGTCGTAGAACGAGACGCGATGGAGGTCGAGTTGATCGCGGAGATCGAGGGTAGGAAGCCCGCACCCGGCGGTAACGAAAAAGGCAATGACGAAGATCGAACGCAGACTCTGCATGGATGACCTCATAGTGACACAGGAGCACGCGCGGTATGGCTGTATTAAGCAACCGACATGCCGTGCTGCGGCTGAAAGAATCGCGCAGATATTTGAGAAATGAGAGGGGAAAGATATACCGTGTCTGGAGAGAAAGCTGCCAGATGGTCCTAAATAGATACAGACTGTATTGAAATCGATACCCTCGCTTCAGTGTTTCTTGTCTTTCTGCATAATTTTATCGGTCCACGCGAGGAGGATAACGGAGCCGAGGAAGGTCATGTGGATAAAGATCTTCCACTTGATGTGTTCGGGGTCTTCATTCTTGATGTCGACGAATGATTTTAGAAGATGAATGCTGGAGATGCCGATCAGTGAGGCTGCGAGTTTAATCTTGATGCTGCCGGGGTCGATGTGGGTCAGCCATTCGGGTCGATCGGGATGGCCTTCTAAATCCAATTTGCTCACGAAGGTGGCGTAGCCGCCGATGATCACCATCGTGAGCAAGTTTGCCACCATCGTGACGTCGATCAGCCCCAGGACGCCCAGCATGAAGGTAGTCTCCTCTTGCTGATTGATGTGCCGGACCATCTCCCACAGTTCGACGAGAAATTTGTACGCATACAGCAGTTCGGCCACGATCAAGCCGCCATAGAGCGGGGCTTGAATCCACCGACTGGCGAACACGAGGGTTTCAAACCCGTGCTCAATGCGGCTGATGGGAGAGTGGGATTGCTTCGCTGCTGTGGGTTCTGAAGGATCGGAATGGCTCACGGCGCGCTATCCTAGTCGGCGAGAGGGGGAACTGTCAATTTAAACGACAATACAGAGACGACCGGCGGAGACATGACTATCGTGGAGGAGCGTTGATCAATCATCGAGCGTGGCAATGGAGAAGCCCAACGCTTCGATTTGGCTGTGAGGCACACAAAGAAGGCGAATGGTGTTGATCATCCTCTGATCCTCCGTGGCCTTGTCAAAAACGAAATCGGCCCCGGCAAGAGAGCAGGCGGTCTTATTGTCGCGCGAGAGGTCGTCCGTCACGACGATGATGGTAGGCGGGACCATCAATCGCTTGATGTGTCGGAGGACTTCGATGCCGAGGCCATCTCGGAGCGAAGAATTCAGGATCGCGATCTCGGGTTTGCGATTCAGAATCATCGCGGTGGCTTCTTCCGAGTCCGATGATTCTCCCACCACGTTCACGCCGTTGATTTTCTCAAGGCGCTTCTTGAGTCTGTCTCGAAAGTGGGCGTCGGCATCGGCTAGGATAATGGTCATATGATGGCTCCGAGCAGAGGAGAAAGTGATTCGAAGCGTTCCCAATATGTAGCGTGAATGGAAAAAGGAGGCAATCGGACGAACGCCTGTCGCCATGTAGGAAGATCCTTACGACCATGGGTGATCAACTACGTGAGTAGGCATAGATACGCGAACAATCCACAGACCATTCGTAAGCAAGTATCGGCTCTATGCAACCAAATGATGGTCGAGTGCGTACCGGATCAGTTCGGCAGTAGTCGACAGCTGGAGCTTGTCCAGCAGTCTGGCTCGATAGGTACTAACGGTCTTGATGCTAATAGCGAGGGATTGTGCGATGTGCTTGACAGACTGGCCCTGGGCTAACAATACAAGGACTTCGAATTCTCGCTCAGACAATGTGTGGTGGACGGGACCGGTGGGATTCTTGTTCAGGCCGCCGGCCATGCGCTCTCCGAGGGAGGCAGTGACATACATCCGGCCGGTCAGGACTTGCTTGACGGCCCTGGCCAACTCTTCCGGTGCGGTCTGTTTGGTGAGATAGGCCTTAGCTCCGGCACGGAAGGCACGAACAGCATATTGCTCCTCAGGGTGCAGACTCAACACCATCAGAGGGAGCTGGGGCGCAGTGCTGTGTAACTCGCACAACAGTTCCAACCCACTCTGATCAGGAAGGCTGATATCTACGATTGCGAGATCCCAAGGCTCCTGTCGCACCGCAGCAATCCCCTTCTGACCGGTATCGGCTTCACCGACCTCGACATGAGGGAAGACCTCCTCAAGGATCTGTTTCACGCCCAGGCGCACGACCTCGTGATCGTCGATGACGAGAATTTTTACCAGCTGTGTCCCAATCATGCGACGATGCACTCCGCAATCGGCACGGAGGCGCAGGCCGTGGTGCCGACACCGGACGTTCCTACGATCTGAAAGTGGCCGCCTAGGAGGGAGGCTCGTTCCTGCATTCCTCGAAGCCCAAAGGAATTAGACGTGGTCATCCTCTCATGGGCGATCCCCTTCCCGTTGTCAGTCACTTCTAATGTCACGCTGTCGCTGTCCTGGTACAGCCGCATGCGTACGTGCGAGGCGGCCGCGTGCGCATCACATTCGTCAGCAGTTCCTGCGCGATTCGAAACAACGCGGCAGACGTTTCGGAGGGCAGCGCGATGGATGACAACTCCGGCGCCACGTCTATCGCACAGCGCGCGCCCGTGCGCTGCTGGAACGTCGTTGCGAGACATTCCAACGCCGGGACCAGCCCGAGATCGTCCAGCATCGCGGGGCGCAGGGCCGCCGCTGTGGAGCGGACGGACTCCAAGAGCGCGTCGACCGATCCCGACATGGACTGGACTTTGTTCAGCAGATCCGTGCCGCCGGTTGAAGCAAGCGGTTGCGTGAGTTTTCTGCCAAGCCACGCCAGATCGAATTTCAATCCGGTCAAGGCCTGCCCGAACTCGTCGTGCAGCTCCCGTGCAATTCTGCGCCGTTCCTCCTCTGCGGCGATCTGCGCCCGGCGAGTCTCGCTACGTACCTGGGCATGGGCTAGCTGGAGCGCCTCTTTTAGCTGGGTATGTGGGGCGACGATGGTACCGATGGCCATGAGACCGATCAGGTGCCCGCGAGTCCCCAGTACCCGCGAGATATTCCAGGAGAGCATCGTCTGTGACCCCGTGCGTGCCCGGAGAGGAATCTTAAGTCCCCTCACTTCACTCCCTGCGGTGACCCGCGCAAGCTCGATCAGGAACGCTTCCCGCGCCTCCATCGGGAAGCACAGTTCCACATAGCTGCGACCCAGCACTTCGTCGGCTGTCCAGCCTGAGACTGTTTCAGCCGCGCGGTTCCACCCCAGAATGATGGATTCAGGCGAGAGAAGCAGGGTCGCACTGCTGGAGGTCTCCAAGAGCGCGCGATAGCAATGGTCAATCGGTTCCCCTGGGTGGGAAGCCGGCTCCGGAGAACATAGTATCTCGGTTCTGTTGTGCTTCCTCACGGCTCGACTGGGAGCGGGAGACGATACGGCTGTGACAAGATGAGTGCGTGGGTGTTTCATATTGTCGTGAGTATCGGTTCAAGGTAGACGTCAGCGATGATGCAGGTGCCTCGGCCCACCGTGGATTGGATGTCCAGGCGACCACCGATCTTCCGAACCCGATTTTCCATCTGCAAGAACCCAATGCCCTTCGCCTGTTTGTGCTCGACGTCGAAGCCTGATCCGTTGTCGCGAATACTCAGTCGGACTCGTGATCCGATTTTCCGAAGGGCGATCACAATGTGCGTGGCGTGGGCGTGACGGACGCAATTGGTCAAGGCCTCCCGGGTGATCGTGACGAGTTCCCGAGCTTCTTCGCCGGTCAGAATCTCCTCTGCCACCGGGTCGACCTCCACACATATCCGTAACTCATTCACCTGCTCCGCGGTCTGAGCGAGGGCCTGTAACTCGGAGACCAGCCTAAAAGGATCGATGTTGTCGGATTCCACATTCAGGATTAGGCGTCGGATGTCTTGGATGAGCTTGTTGAGCTGGTCGGTAGCCTGATCGCGTGAGCACGGCAGAGCCGGTGGCGCACTCCTGCGCAATTCAGGAGTTTGCGCCAGGCTCAACCCGATCGCATAGAGCGCTTGCAACACGGAATCGTGCAATTCCAGTCCGATGCGGCTGCGATCGTGAAGCAGGGCGCTCAATCTTTGCTCGGATGACTTGATGGCAGAGGCGAGGCTGCTTCCGACCTGTTCGTGTGGCTGGCAAGAAAATGACTGATCTCTATCGTAGGAAATCCCTTGGGCGAAAGACGCACGCTGTTGCGCCTGCTTGCCAGGAAATTCCCGAAACCCGTCAAGAATCTGGAACCCCCGCCGATCTTTCATCAGTTGGACCGTTCTTTCCAATCCTGTGGCGCGGAACGCCAACGGAGTCTTTCATCGCACGGACTCCTCATTTCGCCTGAACACTACTAGTACGCGACTGCCACTCATTTCGTCACCTGGCGGATCCGCCAGGTGACGAAATGCACGCATTATGAAAAACCCATTGCCCAAGGAAATGGTGTGGTCTTGATGTTCACTATGAAAGGAGACAGCTGATGCGCGGAGTAAAAGATGTCGAGTTCAGCGAAAATGGCTTTGTAGTGAAGACGTTACACGGGGAGCAGCTTACCCAATCTTATCGACTCCGGCATAAAGTTTTTGCCGAATCACTGAAGTGGGTTCCTGAGACGGATGACAGACAGGAGATGGATCTATACGATTTGTGGGGGACAACCGTTGGCCTGGTCAGAAATGATGGAGCGGTGGTTGGGGTGGCTCGGCTCCTTCCCTCTTCCGGGCAATTCATGCTCGAAAAAGAATTCGGTGCCTTGCTCCCAGCTGAATACCAAATCAGAAAAACTTCAGATACGGCCGAGATTACCAGGCTTGCGATTGATCCTGAAATCCGAGATAGAGGACTCTCGTCCAAGATGATGCTGGCGTTGTTGAAAGGTGTCTATCAATGGGCGGTTGAGAACGACATTCGGTACTACTATCTTGAAGTCGAGCATCGGTTCTTTCGAACGCTTCGAGCGCTAGGGTTCCCTTGTGAAATGATAGGAGAACCAGTGGTGCTTCCTCCAGCTGGAGCCAGTTCTGTGGCAGCGCTGTACGACATGGTTCGATTTGACGAAGAGAACGCGATTAAGAAACCACAGTTACTGAGCTGGATATCCTCTATTGAGACGCTGCAGGGCGAGATGATTGTTGGTCGGACTTCTACGTATGCCAGCTGCGAAAGGTTGGCGGAAATGGGTGCAGCAGCCTGATGGAAGCGGGGTGAACCTCGCTCCAGGAGCGACCTGCAGTCTCCTGGTGAGGAACTCAATGAAGCCGACTTTGATTACACCACATTAGGCAGGCCGTGTTCGATGGCGGTCGCAACCGCATGGGATCGCGAGGTGACGTCCAGCTTCGAAAAGATGCTTTCCACGTGGAACCGCACGGTCCGTTCAGTCACACCCGTGATTTTGGCGATCTCCCAGTTCGTCTTGCCGTTTTTCACCCAGTTAAGGATCGTCATCTCACGCAGCGTGAGTCCTCTGACGCAGGGAGCAACCGCTTGCGAACTCTTTGGGGCAGTGCGTAAGAGAGCAAGATTGACGTGGTATCCAAAGTACTCGACCAGCGGCACATAACGTTTTGCGTCCACACGTTCAGCGGAGGCAAATGAGCAGAAGGTCGCGACTCCGCATGCGGGATCCGCTGATCCGGTTGTGATCCCATCTCCTAGACCGAACTCCTTCGCCGCTGCCATAAATTCGCGCTGTTTGTCCGAGCTTGTGGCCTTATAGGTGGTTTCCCAATGTTGAGTCCCTGGTTTCTGTAACGCCGTCTGGAAGACCGGGTCTACTTCAAAGTACCCCTTCTGCCAATAGAGGCGAAGCCATTCTTCCGGATAGCTGACATTGAGTACATTGGTAAAGCCCTCAAACGCACCTGTGCGGCTGAGTTTTGCGAGTCCACCGATTACCCGGCTAAAGGGAAACAGAGTTTGAAATCGGCCGAGCACATCTTTGACATCTTCGGCACTTTCTGATTGCACCGCAAAGTGCAGGACCTCTATAAAACCTTCGCACTCGGTTTTGGTTAGCTGGGTAAATAGGTCTTTGGGGAAGGGGCGCTTCTTCTGGACATGTGCCATAAAGGCCTCCGGTAGGGTGAAACGTAAGAATGCTACCATAATACAAGGCAACCTTGCGAGAAGGGTATTTTGGCCCTAGCGAGATCCCTCTCAATCGGCTATATCCTCAAGAGCATTCTAGGTGTTTCCATTCTCCTGGTAATGCGTAATCTTGGCTCTGTCAGCTAAGGCAGGACGCTTCGTGAGGATTATGGCATGAGGAACCAACGATACCTCTTGGCTCTGGGGTTGGTCTCTTTACTGTGTCCATCACTTGGGCATGCGCAGGCGCTTCGATTCCAGCCACAGGGAGCGGCGGCGACTGGACAGGGGAATGCCTTTGTCGCACAGGCCGATGATGCGTCGGCCATTCACTACAATCCAGCTGGGCTGAGCCAAGTGAATGGAGTCCAAGTCGTCACCGGAACCAACCTGGTGGGGGGGTCCATCAAGTTCAATAGTCCGACCGGGACAGACAGTCGAGGGGACTTTGGAGGCAGTGTCGCGTTCCCCCCACCGAGCTATTCCTACGTCAGTGCGAACCTAGGATATCTCGGATGGAACAGTCTGTCGAATGTGACAGTCGGTCTTGGCCTCACCTCGCCGTTCGGGCTGAACACCCGCTATCCGGTGGATGGCCCCTTCAATACCGCCGTCACCTCTGCAGCGCTTCCGCTCCTCGATATTAAGCCGACCGTAGCCTATAAGCTTAATGATCAGTTGTCCATCGGAATGAACGCAGACATCTATACCTTCGCAAGTTTTCTTGGGCAGGGGCATGCGGAACAGCGGCAAGTGGGCAGCGGAGCGCTTGCCGGTGCTTCTGTCGAATTCAACGGCAACGGAACAGGGGCCGGCGCAGCCGTCAGCTTACTGTATACACCACTGAGAAACAGCGATGGCCAACCGATCGCCTCTATTGGACTGGTCTATCGCACCCAGGCAGTGGTGCCGCTCAGTGGGTCGTTTCTGGTCAATGGGGCGAAGATGGCCGATGCATCCACCAATCTTGTGCTTCCACAGATTTTTACTGGGGGCATCGCGATTTGGCCGGTTCGTACGAGCGAGCGGGAATGGAAACTGGAACTCGACGTGGAATATGTCGAGTGGAAGTCGATGCGTAACCTCGACATCCATCTCTCCTCCGGCGGGGTCATCCCACAACCACAGCAATGGAAGACCGTGCCGGTCGTGGCGATCGGCACCGAATACAAATGGCTCAATCCCGAGTGGTTGCCTCATTGGGATGTGGCAGTCCGATCGGGATACACACATACCGAGAATCCCGTTCCCGATCTGACGTTCAGCCCGGGTATCATTTCTTTAACTTCCAACACGCTGTCTCTTGGAACTGGATTCTTGTGTAAGGGCCAAGGCCGGTTTCTGGGAATGGTGCCTTGCGGAGGAGCATCCGCGCTCTGGACGAAAGCGATTGGACTGGATGTGGCCTTTCAGGAATGGTTTTATGAGACGCGGACGGTTACCGGTAATCTAAACCCCACCTTGAACGGGACATACCACGCCTCTGTCCATTTGGGGACCGTCAGTCTCAAATTCATGTTTTAGCAGGATGCTGAAAAAGTCCGCCAGCAGCGTTCTCGCATTGTTCAGACCCTCAACGTACCCCAGAGGGTACGCCTCGGCCCTTCACTCGCTGCGGCCTTGATGAACGGCCTTTTTGAGCATCCTGCGGAAATATTTCTCTGTTGTGCCACACATCCGGACCATCGACGCTCTGACATCCCTACATGGTTCTTCCGCATCCTGCCAGGACATCGCTCGCCAATCCAGACAACCTGCGCCAACATCGTGCTCGATATGGATTTACGCAATGCCCTGTTTGTTTACGGAGTTTTGTTCGCGAATGATGACCCTGCTCAACTGCGAGATGGAGTCGTTTTCGAGAGGGCTTTCCGCATCTCCGCAACAGTCTTCGCATCAAGGCCGGCTTCCGTCAATTCATTATCTGTGGCGGCAGCGAGGTTCGCCAGGTTGCCATACTGTTTGAGCAGGCGGGCCCGTTTGATCTCGCCGATACCGATTATCTGATCGAGTGGAGAGGCCATCAGGGCTTTGCCACGCAGCTTGCGATGGAAGGTAACTGCAAATCGATGGGCCTCGTCACGAATGCGTTGCACAAGATGGGTGGCCGGGGAATTCCCGCGAAGCACAACGGGATTTTTTCGACCGGGCAGAAAAATCCGCTCTTCCTTCTCGCCGCGAGCCTTGGCCAGTCCAATAATTGCCAGGTTCTGATGGCCGACCTGTCTTAGCCCTTCCATAGCTGCGGCGAGCTGGCCCAATCCGCCATCGATGAGGATGAGATCCGGGCGCGCGAGATTCTCGCTGTCTCCATACCGCCGCGTAACGACTTCCTGCATGCTGGCGAAATCATTGGCTCCGGTTACAGTTTGAATCTTGAACCGGCGGTAGTCGGATTTCTTCATCTGGCCGTCTTCCCATACGACCATAGACGCCACGGACTGGTTGCCCATGGTGTTCGAAATGTCGAATCCTTCAATGCGCCGAGGCACGATGTCCAGTCGTACGAGCCGCTTCAGTTCTTCAACCGCTTGCCGTCCGATTTCTTCGTCTCGCAGGTGATTGGCGACGGCGGCACCGGCATTCTCTTCCGCCAGGAGAAGCAATTGGTGCTTGACACCCCGCTCGGGCGCCACAACGCGGACGGCGTTCCCGCGCTTGCCTGATAGCCACTCTTCGATTACCGTGACGTCGTCGAGGTTGGTGGGAATGAGCAGCTCTTTGGGCGGCTGACCGTCTTTGTTGTAGAACTGCTCTATGGCAGACCGAACGAGTTCCTCGTCACCGGCATCGGCAGAATGAGGCCAAAAGAAGTCTTTGCGTCCGATCAAGAGCCCGCCGCGCACGAAGAGGATCTGGAGATCGACCGCCGAGCCTTGCCGCGCCAGGCCAATCACGTCTTGGTCAGTCGTCGTTGTTTGGGTAATGCGCTGTTTCTCAAGCGTGCGTTCGATGTTGAAGAGCCGATCGCGCAAGCGCACTGCCTCCTCGTATTCCTCACGCTCTGCTGCCGCTTCCATCTGGGTACGTAAGTCGTCCAGCAATTCATGGTCGCGCCCTTCGAGAAACTGGCGCACCTGTTCAACGATGTGGCGGTAGTCCTCTTTCGATTGATTGCCTGTGCAGGGAGCCATGCACCGTTTGATTTCGAATTCGAGACAGGCTCGCTCCGCCTTGCCGTCGATCTCGATCGTGCAAGTGGCCAAGGGGAAGGCTTTCTTGATGACTTTCAATGACTCCCGCAAGGCGCCTGCCGGCGTGTAAGGACCATAGTAGAGTGCGCCGTCTTGTTGCACGCGGCGTACGATGGAGAGGCGCGGGAAGTCCTCTTTGATCGGTAGTCGAAGATAGGGGTATTGCTTGTCGTCCCGTAAGACCACGTTGAACCGGGGCCGATGTCGCTTGATCAGATTGCTTTCAAGGATGAGTGCTTCGAGTTCTGAGCGGGTGACGATCGTTTCGAGGTCTGCGATGTGGCTGACCAGGACGGTGTTTTTCGGGGAGTGGTCAGTTCCTTTTTGAAAGTAGGACCGCACGCGGTTGGACAGGACTGCGGCCTTCCCGATGTAAAGCAATTCGCCCTGCTCGTCCCTGAATAGATAGACCCCCGGCTGATCGGGTAAGTGGTCAAGCTTGGATTGGAGAACGTCATGCGTCATGCGTCACCCGTCAGCCGTAAGAATAGCAGGAAACCCCTGCATCTTTCTTCCTGATTGACGTATGACTGACGCTACGGTTTGAGCGATCTTACGAACGAGGGGCTCAGCGTGCCGCGGGCCACTTCCGCGACTGGGCCCTTCATGGTGATACTGAAGTCCGCGGCGACCTCGATGTTGAGCTGGCCCCCGGGCATCTTCACCGTGACAGGGCTCTTCACCAGCCCAAGCCGTACAGCCGCACTCGCAGCGGCGCAGGAGGAGGACCCGGAGGCCTGGGTTTCGCCGGCCCCGCGCTCCCAGATCAGGATGAAGAGTTCTTTCGGGCCAGTCGGCACGGCGAGTTGCACATTCGTTCGCTTCGGGAAGAGGGAATGGTTCTCTAATGCGGGCCCCAATTTCAGGAGCTCCTCTCGCGACCAGGATTGCCCGGCTGGTTTGAAGACGACACAGTGGGGGTTGCCGACGCTTACCCCGGTGAAAGTGAGGGATCGGCCTGCGGCGTTGATCGGCTGTTCGATCAGTTCGCTGGTCGTGAGGGTACAGGGGAGTGAAGCTGGTTGGAACGTGGCCCGGCCCATTTCGACGGTGACGGCGCTCGCATCCCCATGCCGGTCCACATGTAGCGCAATCGTTACCAGCCCGCCTTTGGTCTCGACGGTGAAGTGCGTCTTTTTCGTCTTGCCGGTTGCGTGGAGATAGCGGGCAAAGATGCGCAAGCCGTTGCCTGATTTTTCCGCCTCGCTGCCATCAGGGTTGAAGATACGCAGGCCGAAGTCCGCTTTCTTTGACGGGACCAGCGCAAGGATCCCATCGCTGCCGAGGCCCCAGTTGCGATCACAGATAGCTTTGATTCTTGATGGGGTGAGCGTGAACGACAGCTCTTTGGGGGCCATCACAATGTAGTCATTTCCCAGCCCATGCCCGCGGAAGAACCCGTTCTTCATTATCGGTCTCCTTCTGGTATCTCGTCGCTCGTGACGCGTGAAACGGTGGGAACAATACTTGGTCACTGGTCACTGGTCAATAGTCATTCGAGAAAAAGAAAACGCTGGGAGCTTTTACTGGCTCACCATGATCAAAGACCATTGACCGATGACTTTGGGCTAGACGATCTTTACGCCAGGCGGGCGTTCGATGAGTTCGACTTCGTAACCGTCCGGGGCATCGATGAAAATGAAGCGGCTGCCGGAAGAAGTTGTGGTCGGCCCGTCCGTGATCACGATTCCCTTTGCGGTGAGGGTCGTGATGGTCTCGTCCATGTTGTCGACTTGAAAGGCTAGATGAACCAGGTCTTCCTGCACTGTCACTGGGCCACTTGGCGGGAAGCTGCAGAGTTCGATCAGTTCCTCGCTATTGGGCACCTTGAGAAAAGCCAGATGAGAGCCGCGTGGCGAGACCTTCCGCTCCAGGACCTCTAACCCAAGGACGTTGGTGTAGAAGTTGACCGTCTGGTCCATATCGCTGACCCGCATGCGGGTGTGGAGAAGCTTTTTGACTCGCATGACTCGTCTCCTGATACGAGCGTATCGCCGGTAGCGTATGGTCTATGGCCGGAAGGGAATGAGACCTGTTTGGCATTTGGTCATGCCATACGCCATTAGCTCTTCCTTGCCGGTCCGACCGTCTTGCGTAAGAGAATCTCAGACGCCCCTGGAATTAAAAAGTTCGGCATGGGGCCGATCTCCTGGTAGCCCTGCTTCTTGTAAAAGTGCCGAGCTTGGTCGTTGAAGTCCGATACGCAGGCGAACAGGTTCTTCGCCCTTGCGAAGACCGCCGCTTCGACGTGGGCGAGCACCCATCCCCCTAGCCCCTTGCCTCTCGCCCAGTCCGCTACTCCAAGCAGTTCTATATAGTCGCCGAGCAAGAACTTCTGACGAACGACCGCGATGCCGGCGACTCTGCCGTTCTGGACCACGACGTAGCTGTCACGTCCCTGTGGGAGCGGTGTGAAATAGCTGTCCCAGTCATGGGCTTGGTAGCCCAGCCGTTTCCACGGGTCGGAGTCGGCGAGCAATTCCATGACAGCTGCTCGATCCTCAATCGTCATGGGCCGAACGATCGGATCGGTCATGGGGCTGCCTGGTTACAGATTAAAAGATCACTCATGGTCATCGGGGTAAGGTTCCGCTGGGGCAAGAGCTGCTGATGCAGGTCTTGCACGACCTCGTGCGTATGTTTGCCTTTCCCGTTGGCATGCATCACGATGACACTGCCCTTCCGGACGAGCTGCTTCAGTCGGTCTTCGATCCGGCTCGCCGTGAGCGTCGGGTCGGGATCGCCGGACACGACATTCCAGAGAATAAACTGGAGGCCGAGGGCGCGAGCCACGTTGACGGTGTCGTCGTTGAACTCCCCATAGGGAGGGCGAAACAACGTCGCGTCATGACTGTACTTGGTTTTGAGGAGACGAACTGGTCCGAGAATTTCTTGTTTCTGCTCGTCTGCCGAATGGAGCGGCAAATGGGCATGGACTTCCCCATGGGTGCCGACTTCAAAGAACGGGATCTGGAGGAGGGCCCGTACTTGCTGATCGTGTTTCGTCATCCATTTCCCGGACATGAAAAAGGTGGCGGGGATCTTCTGCTCAATCAAATAGTCGATCAGTGCCTGATCGTAGCCCGCTCCTTTACGTACCGGGCAGAGGTCGAACGTCAGCGCGACTCCGGGACAAGAGGGCGGGCCTGACTTGATCACTTGGGCCTGCGTGAAGGGAGGCATCGCTGGGGCAAGCAGCATCGTGAGGGCCAGGCACAGTATCCTTGGCAGATAGCGCGGTCGCATGGTAACTAGTATACCCGATCCAGATAGCCAAGCCGAGTTGACGCTCGAATTCCCCCACTGTTACGGTGAATGCATGTCTTTGCCCAATTGGAGAATCGGCCGTGCGCTCGGCATCCCGATCCATGTGCATGCCTCCTGGTTTGCGGTGTTCTTCTTTGTGACCTGGTCAGTGGCGACGGGCTATTTGCCGGAGACATTGCCTGGTCTATCGGCTCCACGCTATTGGGGCATGGGTGGCATTACCGCTCTGTTATTGTTCCTCTCCGTCCTACTCCATGAATTGGGACATTCCTATGTGGCGCTGCGCTACCAGATCCCTATCAGTCGGATCACGTTGTTCATTTTTGGGGGGATGGCGCACATGGGCAAGGAACCGCCCAGTCCGCGGGCCGAGTTCTTGATCGCGATCGCAGGACCGCTCGTGAGTTTGATCCTGGGAGCTGGTTGTCTGGGCGGAGCCATGGCAGTGGAATCATTGTTCGCGGGATCCGGGATTCAAGGACTCGTCGTCCTCGGGAGCTTGCTCGGCATGGTAAATGTGCAGCTCGGACTATTTAATCTAATCCCGGGGTTTCCGTTAGATGGCGGACGTGTCTTACGGGCTGGACTGTGGGCCTGGAACAAGGATTTCAATCGAGCCACCAGCCAGGCCGCGCTCGTGGGAATAGGATTCGGTGTGGCTCTTGGGTTGATCGGTGCGGTCTTGATGGTGGGGGCCTGGTCCGGTGCCCTGGGAGATTCCCTCGCGACGAACGGGGGCTGGCTCATCTTTCTCGGCGCATTCATCTTTTCGGCGGCCCTGAAAAGCAGACGGCAAGCTGCTCTGCAGACTTCGTTGGCATCGGTGACGGTTCGCCAGGTCATGGTCCACCGCGTCGTGACCCTGCTACCGGATATGAGCGTGCAGGACGCGGTCGACCAATACTTTGTCACGCATGGATTCGGTGGGTTTCCAGTATGCGAGGAGGGGCAGGTTCTCGGGGTGGTCACAGTGCGAGACGTGCAAGCGCTTCCCACAGCGCTCTGGCCGTGGCGTCGCGTTCGCGAGGTCATGCGTCCGGCGTCGCCGGCCTTCTGTATCCCTCCAGACTGGTCCGTCATGCAGGCGATGGAACGCATGGTCCAAAGTGGATGGGATCGTCTTCTGGTGATGGAGAATGAAGAAATCGTAGGTCTTGTCACCCGATCGGCCGTCGCGCATTTCCTACAGCTGCACAGAGCGTCAAACGTAAGACGTGAAAGGTGAGAGGGAACGCGTCAGGAGATTGAAGGTGTGTTCCCCGTCACGCCTTACGATCAGTCGTTTGCGCGGGCGATGGAAATGTTTTGCGCAATGGAAATACGCACGAGGTGGACTACCAGCAGAAACCCGTATACGACGCAGAAGAACTTGAAGGTGGCGCGGTAAAAGTCTGTCAAGAGGATAGGGAGACAGAGAGCAAAGACCAGGCTTGCGATCAGCGTCATGAAGGTCAACCGCTTGCAGAAATCATGGGAGGCTTCCCGGCCGATTTGTTTCAACGCGCGGGCATAGCGCTCGGCTCGTTGAAGTCGGGCTGCTCGCAGAACCGTTTCCCCCGCTCCCCAATAGCGCAAGTAGAAATAGCCACCCAGAATCAACAGCCATGGCAGTGCCCACAGAGGCCAATAGGCCGCTCCTCCGTAGGTTTCACTGCTGAGCAAGGCGGCGAAGGAGGGGGCATAGAGCAACCCCAACACCAACGGCAGGATACGCTCATCGTTCGGACGTGCGCCCTCCGGTCCTCCA
>JANYBU010000349.1 GCA_025360665.1 Nitrospira sp. | reverse complement strand
CACCGGCATTCCCTATGAAGAGCTCCGGCTCTTAAATCCTGAGCTGCGGCGAGACGCGACACCCCCCGGCGACGAAGCCTACCACCTGAAGGTTCCGGTGGGAATGAAAGTGAAAGTAGAACAGTTGATTGACCGAATCCCGGCCTATAAGTTCCCGCGGCTTCCGGCAAAGGCTCAGTTTGTCACCGCCGGGCCTTCTCGCTGGTATAAAGTCCGCATGGGAGACTCGCTGGGAACAGTGTCGAAACGGTTTCGCATCCCGCTCAAGACGCTCAAGACGAAGAATAACCTCTCCGGCCCGACGATTCGACCGGGCGACTTTCTCGTTATCAGCCGCTAACAGGATGCTGGAAAAGTCGCTCTTCTCACCTGCCCGACCCAGGCGCGCCGAGACGCGCCTTTTCCTATGCAGCGTTCTCGACACCCGTGAAGCGTGAAGTGGAAGACATCTGATGATTTGTTGATCTGATGAGTGGTCTGAAATTCAACAGATCGTCAGATCAAAAAATTCCGGAATTGGTTCACGAACGAAGAGGGCGGACTTTTTCAGCAGCCTGCTAGTTTTTCTTCTTGCCTGCTGATGAGGGAGGATCCAGAGGACTCTTCTGTGGCGCAGCAATGGTCGGGGCCGTCGACGCAGGCGTTGATTCCTGCGATTTCATGGCATCCATGATCTTAGTCCGAATTGTCGCTTCACTGGTGAAGGGAGAGTTCGGATAGGTCTTTATCAGTTCCTGATAATGAGCCAAGGCCCCCTCAGGCCGCGATTGGGATTCTTCCAGCCGCGCCAACTCAAATAACGCCTGATCCCGATTCAAAGTACCAGGAGTCTCCAGGATACCCGTGAGTGCCTTCACTGCTTGGTCCCGGTCTCCCTTGAGCAAGTACACATAGGCCAGACGTTGTTGCACCAGCCCAGCCATTGAGGGATTCGAACTGTATGATGTAAGAAATCGCTGATAGGCTTCAATAGCCGCGCTCAGTTCATTGGCCTGGACCAACGTATTTCCCAAATGATACAAGGCGAGTGGTGCCGTGGAGGTTCGTGGATATTGATCGACAATTTGCCGATACCTCGTGATCGCTTCCTTGAGCGCGTGATCGACCTTTTGAGGATCGTTGGCAGAAGGAGCCATCAAGAAGCGCATCGCCTCTTGTTCAAGGTCTTGGGCTTTCTGCGCCGCCTGGCGGTCGACATAAAACACTCCTCCGACCACGGCAGCCGCGAGCACCAATACTCCCAAACCGACTAGCAAGGGGCGTCGGTAATCCCCTGCCCTATGCAGCGCATGGTCCAGCGAGCTCAACATGTGGGCTTCATCGACCGGAAGAGTTTTTGCCGGAACCTTGATACGGTAGCTCATGGGTGGATTCGTCCGAGAGGGCAGAGCCCATTTCCTCAAATTGTGTGCGCGCCTTATACTAAGGATGTCACGATTTTGTCAATGCGGCAGCTGCTGTGTGTCGGTTTAATCATGAAGGTTCGTCGCAAAAGCGTGCAGACGCGACGCGAGACGGGCACTCGGAGACGTATAGCCCTGAGGCATACTCGTGCAGTACGTCGAAGGGCTGAACGGCGAGACTGCCCATCGCAGCCGCGTATCCATGCTTGTGCAGAAGCGTCATGACTAATGCGGGTTGGAAGACACACCATCTCCCATCTTTAAAGACGGGCATTTCATATGTTTGAAAAACAACTACACGAATTGGCTGCGCGACATCTGACCAGGCGCCTCACTCCGCTCCATTCCGGCATCGGTCCGGTGGTTGAGATGGCAGGACGCCAGATCCTCCTGCTCGCCTCAAACGACTATTTGGGGCTGGCCATGCACCCGGAAGTGATTCAGTCCGCCATCGAGGCAACACAACGGTTTGGCGCCGGCGCCGGCGCCGCTCGGTTGATCTCAGGATCGTTGCCACCGCATCAAGAGCTGGAGTCTGCGCTGGCACAGTTCAAGGGAACGGAAGCCGCGCTGACTTTTAGCTCCGGCTACCTTGCCAACATTGGGACCATCCCTACATTGATCGGACGAGGCGGATTGATCCTGGCCGATCGCTTGTGCCATGCTAGCTTGATCGACGGCTGCCGTCTGAGCGCAGCCGACTTTCGAATCTATCGCCACAACGATACCAACCACCTACAGTCCCTTCTAGCCACAAGACGCCGGGCGCGACGCACCCTGATTGTGACCGACGGCCTGTTCAGCATGGACGGAGACCTCGCGCCGTTGCCCGAACTCAGTCGGTTAGCCCAGGACTATGGGGCCGACCTCTATATCGATGATGCCCATGGCACAGGCGTGATGGGACCGCATGGACGAGGAACGGCCGAACATTTTGGCCTTGATGCACAGATCCCGTTTCAGATGGGGACCTTGGGCAAAGCCTTCGGCAGCAGTGGCGCCTACCTCGCTGGGCCCGCGACATTGATCCGCTATCTCATGAACACGAGCCGGTCCTTCATCTTTACCACGGCACCCCCACCGAGTTCGGCTGCTGCCGTCACGGCAGCATTACAAGTCATGCAACGAGAGCCGGAACGACGTGCGCGCTTGTGGGCCAACCGTGAACGATTATTCTCAGGATTGACACAATTGGGATTCAGCCTGTCCCCTAGCGTCAGTCCGATTATGCCGATTCTCGTCGGCAATGCCGAAACCGCACTCTCGTTCTCCGAACACCTGTTCACAGAGGGCGTCTATGCCCCGGCGATTCGTCCTCCTACCGTTCCGGACGCCACCAGCCGCATCCGCGTCACGGTGACGTCCGAGCACACCCCCAGCCACATCGATCACGCCCTCACCGCATTTCAACGCGCCGGGCGATCAGCGGGACTGATCTGATCGAACCGCTCACTGAACTACAGTACACCGCCGAAGAATTCACACAGCCGCTTACGGCTATTCCCTTGCTTTTCCATCACCCTGTGGCATCATGCTCTCAAGTAGTGCTGAGACCCGACAAACCATTATCCTATTCTTTCTCACCGAGGAGTCCTCTTCATGGATATTTCGAAGCTCCTAACCTTCACGGCAAAGGAAGGCGCGTCGGATTGTCACATCAGCGCCGGCGAGCCACCGATGATCCGTGTGAACGGGGACCTCAAGAAACTCGATCACCCCGCACTGACCACGGAAGAAACGCACTCGCTGATCTATGACATGATGAGCGATACCCAGCGAAAGAATTTCGAGGAAAAGCGCGAGTGCGATTTTTCCTTTGAACTGGGCGACATCGCCCGATTCCGCGTCAATGTCTTCGTCCAAAGCCGTGGGCTTGGCGCCTGCTTCCGAAACATTCCCACCGAGATCATTCCGCTGGAAAAGCTCGGAATGCCTCCGATCGTGCGACAGCTCTGCGACCGGGAAAAGGGGCTGATCCTTGTGACCGGCCCAACCGGGTCTGGTAAATCGACGACGCTGGCCTCTATGGTCGATTATTTGAACAATACATTCGAAGGCCACATCATCACCATCGAAGATCCGATCGAATTCATCCACAAGACAAAAAAATGCCTCGTGAATCAGCGGGAGATGGGCGTCCATACCCTGTCGTTCGCGAACGCGCTGAGAGCCTCCCTCCGCGAAGACCCGGACATCATCCTCGTGGGTGAAATGCGCGACCTGGAAACCATCCAGCTCGCGCTGACTGCTGCGGAAACGGGCCACTTGGTCTTTGGCACACTCCACACCTCCAGCGCGCCGAAAACTATCGACCGCATCATCGACGCCTTTCCCCCAAACCAACAGTCCCAGATTCGCACACAGATCGCAGAAGCCTTGGAAGCGGTCATCACGCAGACCCTGCTGAAGAAAAAATCAGGCGGGCGTGTCGCCGCCCTCGAAATCATGGTCGCCACGACCGCAGTCCGGAATCTCATCCGAGAAGGCAAGTTGCACCAGATTCCCGGAATCATGCAGGTCAGTCAGAGAGACGGCATGCAAACGATGGACATGGCGCTGTTCGATTTAGCGACCCGTGGACTTGTCACGAAAGGCGAAGCCCAATCGCGCAGCATGAATCCCAATCTGTTTGGAACCGCAATGGGCGGCGCGGCCTAAGATACCTGGCAGGAAGAAACGGGGGTAGAGATGGACGTTCGCAGTCTCTTGAAAGTCATGGTGGATCAAGAAGCGTCAGACCTGTACCTGACCGTCGACTCGGCTCCCGCCTATCGCGTCCACGGCTCGACACAACAAACCGACGCGCCGCCGTTCACCAATGAACAACTCGAAGCCCTCGCCCTGGCGTTGATGCGCGGTCAACAGCGTGGGGAATTCGAGGAAAAGATGGAAATGAACCTGGCCCTCTACTACAAGGAGCTCGGCCGTTTCCGTGTCAATATTTTTCGGCAGCGAGGGAACGTTGGCTTGGTCTTTCGGCATATCAAAGCCGAGATCCAGACCGTCGAGCAGTTGGGCTTGCCTTCGATTGTGAAAGACATCGCCATGACGAAGCGCGGGTTGGTGCTGGTAGTCGGAGCCACCGGTTCAGGAAAATCCACCACCCTCGCAGCCATGATCGACCACCGTAACACCATCCATCCCGGCCATATCGTGACCGTGGAAGATCCGATCGAGTTCGTCCACAATCATAAGCGATCGCTCATCACGCAGCGAGAAGTGGGCTTCGACACGCTCTCATTTCAAAATGCGCTGAAGAATACACTGCGGCAGGCGCCGGATGTGATTCTGATCGGCGAAATCCGGGACACGGAAACGATGGAAGCCGCGATCACCTTCGCGGAAACCGGGCACCTCTGCATCGGCACCCTCCACTCAAACAATGCGAACCAGGCCATCGAGCGCATCATGAACTTTTTCCCGGTGGAGCGGCATGCGCAGATCTATCTCCAGTTGTCGCTCAATCTTCGAGCCATCATCTCTCAGCGGCTCGTGCCATCCGTGGACGGGAAACGGGCCCCTGCACTGGAAATCATGCTCGACACGCCCCGCATTAAAGATCTCATCAAGAAGGCCGAGGTCGATTCGCTCAAAGAAGCGATGGAGCAAGGGGTGGAGGAAGGCTGTCAGACGTTCGACCACGTCTTGTTCCAACTGTATAAAGAAGAGAGAATTTCGCTCGAACAGGCCTTGATCAATGCCGACAGCGCGAACAATCTCCGGCTCAAGATCAAGCTCGAAGGTCTGAGAGGGGACGATGCGGTCAATGCGCTCCTCGACAAAAAGTCAGGTGACCCCACGAGCAATGCCTTTAAGATCCAGGGGGGAGCCTCAGGGAATGTGACCCCCCTGCGTAAACGATAGCCCACCTCACTACCCACGCGCCTCGTCACCAAATCCGGCGGGGATCATCGCACTTACTGAGCCGTAGTCACCCCTTGCCGCTCAAGATACGACGCAATCTTCTCCAGCGCGAGAGCGCTGAGTTTTGCGCCATACCATATCGGCATCGTGCCGGCCGGATATCCCGGCACGACGAACACTCCCGGTTCGATGACCGATTCGATCACATAATCATGCACCGTCTTCGCGTGGCCCCGGTAGGACGGATCGGCCAATCGCGCAGGGCCTGTAGTACCTAATATGAGGGGCGGCCCTACTCGCCCATCGGCCCCCGGAATACCCGGAACGGTGTGGCATACCGCGCAGCCGGCTCTCGTAAAGATCTCTGTGATCGGTTCGTCTCCGGTGACCAGCGGAACCATGTCAGGGACAAGCACTGCCACCGATGAGACAGGCCCCGGCGGCACCGAAGATGAATCGGTAGCACGGAGGGCCAACAACGTCCCCAGTAGCAGCGCAATCACGATGAGGGGTGTAATCAATCGTTCAGGCATGGAACCGGTCGCAGGAACAGTCCGTCAGCGTCGTGATGCGAGGAACTAACATGGCTGGCTGAACATGGCTATCTGCTGCATCGCCAACATTTGCCGGCCAGCACCACTCACTTCGTCACATTCATGGCACAGCGAAATCCGATCGTCCGATCCTCGAAATCCGTCTCAGCTGAGAACCGCGCGGTCACACGCAAGGCAGACGGTAAATCCGCCCATGACCCACCTCGCAGCACTCGCTTCTCACCAGTAGCGGGGCCGGGTGGATTCCTGCCAGGACTCTTTTGATAATAGTCACGCTCATACCAGTCAGCCACCCATTCTGCCGCATTCCCCGCCATGTGGGAAACGCCAAACGGGCTCCTCCCGCCCTCTTTGAGCCCATGCCGCACGCTCATTCCCTCGAGACCGCTGGTGACCGCCACCAACGTGATGGCTTCACTGACCCACATGCCTCGGTTATAGTTGGCGATGTCGACGAACGGCTGCATATCGCCCCACGGATACCGGCGCCCGTCGGTCCCCCGTGCCGCCTTCTCCCATTCAGCCTCCGTCGGAAGCCGTTTCCCTGCCCATTGGCAATAGGCGGCTGCCGATTCCCATCTCATCCCAATGGCAGGCCGATCTCCAACCGTCGTCGCCGCTTCATCGTCCCATGTCGGAGGAGACTCGTGTTTCCCTCCTTCCAGAAACTTCCGATAGAGGCTGAGGGTGACTTCATACCGATCGATGTAGTAGGCATCTAGCGTCACAGTATGTTCAGGCCGCTCGTTTGGGAGGCCGTCGTGACTACCCATGGTGAATGGACCGGCAGGGATGAGGACCATTGGAGCGCCATCCAGGCCTCGACTCGCCTCGGCCGACGAAGCCACCTGCCCGCCCGTCGAGGGCTGTGGCTCCGCCACGCCAAGGCAGACTACCCCTGTCACGAGGCTGATCCCAGTCCACAACATCGTCTGTTGTCTACGCATTGCCACTTCCGTCGCTGTAGCGTTCTAGCAGGATGCTGAATAGTCCATCATCTCCACAGGCTGTGGCGCGTGACGCGCAAGATTAGGAGAGAACGGTGCGACGTGGACAGACTGGCTCTTACCGCGTTTGGCCCGTCTCGCTCGTCCCGCATGTCTCGCGCGGCTATCCTACAGGAATGTTCCAGTGTATCCAGCTCACGCGACAAACTCAACGGAATGAGAAGACTAAAAACAGCAAGTCGGCTACCGAGAGGAAGAGAGGCAGGATTGGTGTCCCCAACGGG
>JANYBU010000285.1 GCA_025360665.1 Nitrospira sp. | reverse complement strand
CGTGTCGGACGCAAGCACCATGCGCCGTACGGCGTGTTCGAAGGCATGACCATTTTCGACGCGGGCGCCAAAGTGGGCCAGGCGGCGATCGGGTACATTCCGACGGACCAAGAATGGCGGTTCGTGAACATCTATGAAGACACGGCGACCTCGATGCGCGCCCTCGTGGAAGGCATCGACAAGACCGGGTTCTCACGGGACGAACCGTGGAAGATGACGGGCAGCAGTCTGCCGGAGCATGAAACGTTCTTTTTCTATCTCCAGCGGATTTGCAACCACTGCACGTATCCTGGCTGCTTGGCCGCCTGCCCGCGGAAGGCGATCTACAAGCGACCCGAAGACGGGATCGTGCTGATCGACCAGAACCGGTGCCGCGGGTACAAGAAGTGCGTGGAGCAGTGCCCCTTTAAGAAGCCGATGTATCGTGGAACCACACGCGTGTCTGAAAAGTGCATCGCGTGTTATCCGCGCATCGAAGGTAAAGACCCGTTGACGGGCGGCGAGCCGATGGAAACGCGTTGTATGGCAGCCTGCGTCGGAAAGATCCGGATGCAGAGCCTGATGCGCATCGGCGAAGACGGCCTGTGGGCGGAAGACCGGTGGCACCCGCTCTACTACGCGATTCGCGTGGAGCAGGTGGCGCTCCCCCTGTATCCGCAGTGGGGCACGGAGCCCAACGGCTTCTACATCCCGCCGCGGCACAGCCCTCGTGGCTATGCCCGGCAGATGTTTGGTCCGGGCGTCGATAACGCCATCGAGAAGTATCTCGTGCCGAGCCGTGAGCTGTTAGCGGTCCTCCAGTTGTGGAGAGCCAGCCAGCAGATCATCTTCCGGTACGATGTCATTCCTGGTCCGAAAGTGTTTGAGACCCAGATCCACGGGAAGCGGTTTGAGATGTACAACGATACCGTGTTGGGCTTCAACAAGTCGGGCAAGGAAGTGGCGCGTATTCAGGTCGAAGAGCCGATCTACATTCGGCCGGCCGAGCGCGTCACCTGGCTGTAAGTTTCAGCTAAGCCATCGATTCACAGGGGGCGGGATTCCTTCGGGGACTCCGCCCCTTCTGTTTGACCAAGCCTCCTGAATCGTACCGGTCTTTCGGCTCAACCTAATATGCGCCTTCTGCGCACTTGACGTTCGCGAGTGCGTCCAGTACAGTTACGAAAAGTATACGGACGTTCCTCCATCCCAAGTCTGGGGTATCATCAGCGTGACCTCTCCTCAGCAGCAATCGATCCCATTTGCTGCCCAAGCCATACCCTTCGACGAGTTTCTGGCCTCAGGAAAACTCCCAGAGGGCTATCTCGCCAGCGAGTATCTCGCTCAGCAATTTGTCGAGCGCCTCGTACACTATGTTCTCAGTGTCCCAGCCGGCAGTTACACCATGGCTCAATTGGGCCATCTCCTGGAACAGATAGACTCTCGCGTGCAGATCCTCTTCTTCAAACGTCTCAAAGAAACCAGTCCCGAGAGCCTCAAAGATTTTGCCCCGCTCTATTACGGCTTCATGAACGAGTTTCATTCTCTCCTGTTTACCTAGCCCCACAACTTTTCCCTTGTCGCCTTGGCATTCTCGTGTATAATTGGGTGGTTAATAATTTGCGCAAAGGAGTGAAATGAATCCAACCCTACAGCGAGCAGTGACCAGCTTCTATAATCTCATCTACGAGGCCCAAACATTTGCCACCACGATGTCCCGAATTGACACCGCGGAGCAGGAACACTACGCCGGACGGATCGAAGGGTTAAATTGGGTGCTTGATCGCTGCCAAGAGCTCGAAGACATGGATGCGAATTTGACTCCCTCGTCCCTCCAACGAGTTCTCACGGAAGTCAAATCCGATCTCGATCATGAATTGTCGGTCCAGCGGCGAGAAAAGGGACGTCGTGCGGACGGCCGAGAGGAGGCTCTCAATTTTGTCGCTGATTATTTATCCAGCCTGATCACAGCAACCGACATTGAGTCAGCCAAGACGCCGGCGGTGTAACGCTCTCGTCTTCAATTGGGCTTCCAGACCCAGCTTTACCTATCGCCTCCCCTGATGCGTGGCCGGTCGTTGCGATGATGCAAGAATGGATAATTTTCGCGCTCTGCCTGGGAGTCGGCGGCCACATCGCGCTCGGCGTCGTCCTGCATGCCCCAGGCCTTTGGCCATGGAGTACGACCGGGTTCTATGGCTTGTTGAGCGGACTAGCGGTCTACGGTCTGGTGCAAACAGGGAGGGGGGTCTGGAAACTGTTCCGGAACGCCCCCAAGTTTCCGTCGAAGAACGGACCCAACGCCTCATGGTGAACAGGCAAACATCAGGGGGCCAGACTCTTGCCTTGACCACTACTGCCTCATCTGCATAGAGTTACCGCATGTCAGCCCTTCCGCGTAAACCGACCGCCCCAACGTGGCCGCCTGGTCTATCCCCCGGGATAGCTCGCCCGCCAAGACCGAGTGCCTCGGAACAGGAGGAGCAATTCCGATCTCTGAATGCCTCGCTGCTCTATTGCCCTTCCTGCCGAGTGGCGACCCCGACACGCGAACGACTCCTGCTCGTGCTCCCGACCGGGAATCTATACGAATATCTCTGCCAGCACTGCGGAACCTCGACCGGCTCCAAGACCGACAGCCGATAAACGACTACACCCGTTGTCGCGCCTTTATCGACCATCATGATGATACGGGTCCTTCCCCTCATCACGCATGGAACAGAACGTTTAGATGAGAAGTGCTCACTGCGTACTTGCCGAAGCAAGCGGCTGGTGAACTCGCCCTGCTAACCCACATTATTCATGACAGTTCGTCACGAAGTCGTCAAGCGAGAGGGGCGCGCGGAACCGCGAGGAAGGGCCGCTTCCTTGGACAGGATGTCGACTGACTGAGGGGCGAACCCGAGATTGCAGCAGAAGCGATTCTGAATAATGTGGTCTAGAGCAACCCTTCCAGTGGGATACCTTCTTCGATGAGCATGACAGGAATGTCTTCACGGATAGGATACAGCATCTTCCGATCGCCTCTGATCAACCCTCCATCGAGGGGTTCGGTGACCGGCTTACTCGCTTTATTTTTTAATTGCCCACGTCTCACGGCCTCGTTCAGCTTGGCAATCAGCGCCTCATCAGCCAAACTCACATCCTGTTTCGTGTCGGGGCAACAGAGAATGGCGAGAAGATCCTTGTCGATATTGACCGGACGCCTTGCTTCCGTACGTTCTGCCATAACGTCCCTCCGTGTGAACCTGACCGATATTACAAAGTTAGAATAGATCACCGATACCGATGAGATCAAGCCCTGCACGCAGACTCTATTTCCCCTAGCGGTTTCTGCTACACTAGAAACCTCGCCTGATCGTATAGTAGGAAACACGCGGGGATGCCAAAGAACCTGTGGAAATATTCCGTGGCCGGATTGTTGGTCCTCGTGCCGGCCTGGGCCACATTCTGGATCCTTTCTAC
>JANYBU010000271.1 GCA_025360665.1 Nitrospira sp. | reverse complement strand
ATCTCCCTCGGACCTGATGGCTCCTTACCGGATAACCCGGCACTTCCTCGATCGGTCATCGACCGTCGCCGAACTCCCTCCCAATGAGGGCACCATGATCCCTCTGCACGACGACAACCCAACCAAGCTGACGCCGGTGGTCACGATCGCCTTTATTGCGGTCTGCATCCTCGTCTTTCTCTACCAGGTCAGCCTTCCTGTCGGCCCGGATAACACATTCGTGTTCCAGTACGGGGCGATCCCGGCCCTCCTGTTTGGGCAAGCCAACCTCCCCGAAACGGTCGTGCCCATTCCCGCCTACGCCACGTTGATCACGAGCATGTTCCTCCACGGCGGCTGGATGCACCTCATCGGGAATATGCTGTACCTCTGGGTCTTCGGGAACAACATCGAAGACGTCATGGGGCATGCGAAGTACGTCGTGTTCTACCTCACGTGCGGGATTCTGGCCGCCTTGAGCCACGCCCTGACCGATCCGTCCTCGCCTATTCCCATGGTCGGAGCAAGCGGCGCCATTTCCGGTGTCTTAGGCGCCTATGTGTTGTTGTTCCCACGAGCCCGCGTGCTGGTTCTGATGCCTGGCCTGGGCGCAACGAAGGTGCCAGCGGGCGTCGTCCTCGGCATGTGGTTCGTGATGCAATTGTTAAGCGGGGGAATGAGCATCGGCAGTGAGGGCGGAGGCGTCGCATTCTTCGCCCATATCGGCGGGTTTCTCGCTGGGATGGCGCTGATTGGTCTGTTCAAACGCCGGGACGTGCCCTTCTTTGCACCAAGCCACAGAGACCAGTGGGAAGACTAGCAGGAAGCTGGAAAGTCCATCCTCTGCTCACGCATCCAGCAGCTCACGCACTTTTTCAACCAGACCAGCTTGTCGATATGGACGTCTCAAGACATACCGCGGGTTGAGGCGATGAGACAGCATCGCCTCATCATCATAGCCGGAAACAAAAAGCGGCTTCATCATCGGGTGTTTCGTCAATAACCGTCTGGCTAAATCACGCCCACCGATCTCCGGCATATTGAGATCGCTCACGGCCACATGGACGGCGCCAGGATGTTGCTGCGTGAGCAGCAACGCTTCAACGGACGAACTCGCCTCCAAGACTTGATAACGATGCCGCAACAACGTGGAGAGCGCGAGCTTACGGTCGATTTCATTCGGTTCCACCAGCAGAACCGTTTCCTGGCCTTTGGCTGAGACCTGTGCCAGGATTGATGGAGTAGGCGGCCGGCCCTGTCGTACAAGGGGAAGCGCCACACGCACCACGGTACCCTTACCAGGCTCGCTGACAACCTCGACCTGGCCTGCACTCTGTTTCACGATGCCATAGACCGCAGTGAGTCCAAGTCCCACATTCATTTCCTTTGTGGAGAAGAAGGGTTCAAACATGTGCGACTGGGTCTCTGGGCTCATTCCGCTTCCGGTATCGCTCACTTGAATCAGCACCTTGGGTAGATGCCCTCCCCTTCCATTCACCGACCCGCTCTCATGCCCGGGGAACGCCTGTTTTGCTTCAATCAGGAGCCGACCACCATTTGGCATGGCATCCCGCGCATTCACCGCTAGATGAAGCAGGACTTGTTCGAGTCCTTCACGATCGACCTCGACATCCATCGGCGCATCTTCGATGACCAGGCTTAGATCGATGGATGCAGGCAGCAATCCTCTCACCACTCCACGAATCTCCTCCAGCACGGTCTTGACCGAAAGCACCTGTCGGACGTGGCCGTCGTGGAGGCCCAACCCGGCCAATTGAGCGGTCAAGGCTGCAGCCTGCCCCCCGCTTCGAAATATGTCATCGACCGGCCTATACAGCGGATCGTTCGCCTCAAGGCGGGATAGGACCACGCCCGTCTGCCTCCCAATCACCGAAACGAGATGGCTGAGTTCGTTGGCAATCCCCCCGGCAATCCGGCCGATTGCTTCCATCTTCTGCGCCTCATGTAATTGCTGCTCGAGACCTTGTCGTTCCTTCTTTTCCTGCCGGACATGCTCATTCGCCCGTGAGAGATCGCCCTTGAGACCCTTGATACGAACCTCCAACTGATCGCGCGACGCTTGCAAGGCCTGTTCAGTCTCTTTCAGCGCCTCGATACTTCCCTGTAATAGTGTTTTTTCTTGCCGTTCGGCCCCAATCGTTTGCAACGCGAGCCCGTAGAACGTCGCCATCACCAACAAAACCGGTATCCCCAACAGATGCCCGGGCGAGAAAGAACCAGTTTGTACAATCCCTTGATAGAGGACGACGCCATACCCGGCACAGAGCAACAGAGATAGCCCAATGACATGGGAGAGCCGCCGCACCGAGGCAGCAATGAGCATGAGCACAAAATACGACAGATAAAGATCCGACCGGGCGTTACCGGATAGGTAGATTGTCGCAGTGACGAACACCGTATCGATCCCGATCAGGACCCCGCTGAACCACGTGGTCTGCAGGATCGAGGTCGGCACATACAACAGGCAGAGGACCATCGCCACCAACCCGCCGACGATCACCCAGCTCGTCGGGCGGCTTGCGATCAGCTCCGCTCCGGACAATAGCTGGTAGGCCAACATGACACCCACCAGCGACTGAAGCACAACATATCGTGGACGCGAAATCGCATTGTCGTGACACGAATCCGCCGAAGGCGGCTCGACATGATTCTCAGAGGGGAAGGCAAGACTGCTCATCTGTATGATCTCCTGTTCCGACAACCGAGGACTAGGAGTGGAGCAAGTCCTGTACCGACACCTAAACAGGGCGGAACCATGTTTTTCCCGTAGGCTATGCCCTGAGGAGCTGCACCGTGTGATCCATCTCCCTACAGCAAGTCACAAAATAGAACGATGCGTAATGGGCAAAAAATGGCTCACAGATTGGGTTTGCCTGGGTAGTACTGTGGAAGAGACGGTCAATCCTGTTCACAGCATTCTGTCGGTTGATGCCGGATAGGAACGATACAGATGCATGAAGGAGGTTATACAGATAGGGCGGGACCGTTCGCCAGGTCGTCACGAAATTGCTTCGCATGATCGAGGGCGAGACTAAGCGTCTCCCCGAGGAACGTGACATGTCCCATCTTGCGACGGGGACGAATCGCACGTTTGCCGTAGAGATGGAGCACCGCACCAGGAATATCCAGCAGGGTTCGACAACCTGCGCCCTTCGTCATGCTCACGGCATCGTCCCCAATGAGATTCACCATGACGGCTGGGCTCAGCAAACGCACTTCACCAAGCGGCATCCCACTGGTAGTACGAACCTGTTGCTCAAACTGGGACACGCTACAAGCATCAAGCGTGTAATGGCCTGAGTTATGGGGCCGTGGGGCAATCTCGTTGATGAGAAGTTTCCCGTTGGGCAGCTGAAACAATTCGAGGCAGAACACCCCGACCCCTTCCAGACGATCCACGACCTGACGCGCAAGAGCGGTTGCTCGCTCGGCCACAACTGAAGATCCTGGGGCCGGGACCATGGTGATTCGAAGAATCCCCTCTTCATGTTCATTCTCAGTCAACGGATAGGTGCAACTCTGTCCGTCAGATCCACGAACCACCAGGATCGAGAGTTCCCGTTCAAACGGCACCAAGGACTCCACGATCCACCGCATGCCAGGACGAGCGGATTCCGATAATGCCCGTTCCACTTCCCGAACATCGGACTCTCGGAGGATTTTCCACTGTCCCTTGCCATCATAACCGGCCGTTGCCGTCTTACAGAGGGCAGGATACCCGACCTGCCTGACGGTCGTCGCCAATTGATCGGGAGCGGTCAGGCTGGCGAAGGGAGGAACGGGGAATCCGTTGGCGGCCAAGAACCCCTTTTGTTCGAGACGATCCTGAATCACGCTCAGGACGGCACTCGACGGACGAACCGGCTTCCGCCGCTCCAGCGCTCGACAGAGCTCCGCCGGGATATTTTCCCATTCATAGGTCACGACGCTGACCAGGTCGGCAAAGCGCGCAAGAATGTGCTGGTCGCTGAACGGAACAGGAAAGCTGTGCGTGGCAATACGATGAGCCGGAGCCTCTGGATCTGGATCCCAGACGGCGACCTGATACCCGAGACGGCATGCCGCCATGGTGAACATGGCGCCCAATTGTCCGCCGCCCAGGACGCCCAGGACAGATCCTGGCTCGATGACCACGGACTTCACGACCGGCGACTCGGACGGTCGGGACCTTTCGTTCTGGTCACCAGGCCCTTCGCTTCAGGAGACTGGAGCACGCGGTCCGTCTGCGTCTGACGGAATAATTTCACACGGGTGGCAATCTCTGGATACCGGCCCGCCAGGATTTGCGCCGCAAGCAAACCGGCATTCTCCGCCCCTCCGATGGCCACCGTGGCGACGGGAATCCCTCGTGGCATTTGCACGATGGAGAGGAGCGAATCAAGTCCGCGAAGATGCTCCGTCGGGATCGGTACCCCGATGACCGGCAGATACGTCTTCGCAGCCAGCATCCCGGGGAGATGAGCCGCCCCGCCGGCACCGGCAATAATGACTTCGATCCCCCGACCGGGAGCTTGTTCTGCATAGGCGAACAAGCGATCCGGAGTCCGGTGCGCGGAGACGACCATCAATTCGTGTGGAATCCCGAGATCGGTCAGAATCGCCACGGCCTTTTCTAAGATCGGGAAATCGGATTTACTTCCGCCCAACACCCCGACCAAGGGATGCGG
>JANYBU010000255.1 GCA_025360665.1 Nitrospira sp. | reverse complement strand
GACTTTGGACTGAATGACCTCGACTCCACACTTGTCGCAGACAATTCCGCGGTGCTTCATGCGCTTGTACTTGCCGCAGTTGCACTCCCAATCCTTGATCGGACCGAAAATCTTCGCGCAAAACAGTCCGTCTTTTTCCGGCTTAAACGACCGGTAATTGATAGTCTCCGGTTTCTTCACTTCACCGTAGGACCACGACCGAATCTTTTCGGGTGACGCGATCCGGATCCGCATCGAATCGAATGAAACCGCATCGCGCGGCTTCTCAAACAATGTATAGACGCCTTCCAAAGTAATGACCTCCTCTGATGCCGACCGCTATGGCCGGCACACAAATGGGTTAGTCTTGCGACTTGATCAGTTCGACGTCGAGTCCCAAGCTCTGGAGCTCTTTGACCAAGACGTTAAACGACTCGGGTAATCCAGGCTCCAGGAACGGCTCACCCTTGACGATTGCTTCGTACATCCGAGATCGGCCTGGCACGTCATCTGATTTCACCGTTAAGAACTCTTGTAATGTGGAAGCAGCGCCATAGGCCTGCAACGCCCACACTTCCATTTCTCCTAACCGCTGGCCACCGAATTGGGCCTTGCCACCGAGCGGCTGCTGCGTGACGAGCGAATAGGGACCGATAGACCGGGCGTGGATCTTGTCGTCGACCAAGTGGTGCAACTTTAGGACGTACATGTACCCGACCGTGACGGGGCTGCCGAACATCTCGCCGGTCCGACCGTCCATCAGCATAGTTTGCCCGCTGGTCGGCAAGTTCGCCTTCTTGAGCAGTTCCTTAATCTCTGTTTCTGACGCCCCGTCGAACACTGGACTCGCCACCTTGATTCCCAGCGCCTTGGCCGCCCAACCCAGGTGAGTTTCCAGAATCTGACCGACGTTCATACGTGATGGCACACCGAGCGGATTGAGCACAATTTCCACGGGCGTCCCATCCGGCAAGCACGGCATGTCTTCCTCGGGCAAGATCCGGGAAACCACGCCTTTGTTTCCATGCCGCCCGGCCATCTTATCGCCGACCTGAATCTTGCGCTTCATCGAGACATAGACCTTGACGAGCTTGATCACGCCAGGCGGAAGCTCATCGCCCCGCTTCAGACGCCCAACCTTCTCGTCGTATAGCGTCTGAAGGATTTCGATCTGCTCCTTCGCCCGCCGCTCGACGTCCTCCAGTTCTTTTTGCTCGTCAGGATCGCTCAGAATGATGTATCGGACGGTCTCATCCGGCAACCGCTTGAGAATCTCCGCAGTCAGCTTGCCCTTCTTCTTCAGAATGACATCCCCGCTCTCAGGATCCATCAAGTCACGACCGACCACCTTCCCAAGCAGCAGCTTTCTGATCTTCTTCGTTTTTTCTTCATCGATGATACGGAGCTCCTCGTGGTGATCACGCTGGAGCTTCATCGCGTCTTCGCTTTCGATACTCTTAGACCGCTCGTCCTTATCGAGCCCCTTGCGCGAAAAGATTTTCACATCGACGACGATGCCCTCGACGCCCGGCGGCACCGTTAACGACGTATCCTTCACATCGCCTGCTTTTTCACCGAAGATGGCCCGTAGCAGCTTTTCTTCCGGCGTCAGCTGAGTCTCGCCTTTTGGCGTCACCTTCCCAACCAGAATATTTCCAGGCTTCACCTCAGCTCCGATACGGATGATCCCGCTCTCGTCGAGATCACGAAGCGCTTCTTCTCCGACGTTCGGAATGTCGCGAGTAATGTCCTCTTTCCCCAACTTGGTATCGCGGGCCTCCACCTCAAATTCCTCAATGTGAATCGAGGTAAACGCATCCTCCCGCACCAATTTTTCACTCAACAGAATGGCGTCTTCGAAGTTGTACCCACCCCAGGGCATGAAGGCAACGAGAATATTCTTACCTAATGCCAGTTCCCCGTGATCAATGGCAGGGCCATCAGCCAAGACCTGTCCAACTTTCACCGGCTGCCCAAGCCGCACCACTGGCGTCTGTGTGATGGTCGTGCTCTGATTCGATCGCTGGAACTTGATCAAATCGTACACGTCCAAGCCGGCATCGTTTCTTTTCCGACCTTCTTTCGAATCGGCGCGCACGACAATCCTCGTGGCATCCACGCTTTCCACGACACCGGCACGCCGGGCCTGCACGACATATCCCGAGTCACGCGCGACCACGGTTTCCATTCCCGTGCCGACTAACGGAGCCTCCGACTTGAGCAGCGGCACCGCCTGACGCTGCATGTTCGATCCCATCAAGGCACGGTTGGCGTCGTCGTGCTCCAAGAACGGCACCAAGGCCGTGGCCACGCTCACCACCTGTTTCGGCGACACGTCCATGTATTCGATCTTGTCTGAGGTGGCTGTCACGAAATCTCCGGCAGCGCGCGCCGAGATGGTTTCTGACACCAGGCGACCAGAGGCATCCACTTTTGAATTTGCCTGTGCGATGATGTACTTGTCCCCTTCGATCGCGGAAAGAAACTCGATCTCGTCGGTAACTCGCCCCTTCACCACTTTGCGATAGGGCGCTTCAATAAACCCGAACTTATTGATGCGCGCATACGTCGCCAGTGACGTGATTAACCCGATGTTCGGGCCTTCCGGTGTTTCGATCGGACAAATACGGCTATAGTGCGAAGGATGGACGTCGCGAACTTCGAACCCCGCCCGCTCCCTGGTCAACCCGCCGGGACCGAGCGCGGAAAGCCGCCGCTTGTGTGTAATTTCTGCGAGCGGATTCGTTTGGTCCATGAACTGAGACAACTGGCTGCTGCTGAAGAACTCTTTCACTGCGGCGACGACGGGCTTCGCATTGATCAAATCGTGCGGCAGCACCGTTTCCATATCCAGCAGGTTCATCCGCTCCTTGATACTGCGCTCCATGCGGACCAGCCCGAGCCGGAATTGATTCTCCAATAACTCGCCAACCGAACGGACGCGACGGTTACCCAAGTGGTCAATGTCATCGATTTCGCCCTTGCCCAGCTTCAAGTTCACGAGATAGCGGATCACCTCGACCATGTCCTGCGCCGTCAATGTCCGCTGCTCCAACGGCAGATCGAGGCCCAGCTTCTTGTTCAACTTCAGGCGCCCGACAGGCGAGAGATCGTACCGCTTGGAGTTCGAGAACAGATTGTCGAAGAGCGCGCGCGCCGTGTCGACTGAGGGTGTTTCTCCCGGCCGTAAGCGACGATAGATCTCGACCATCGCCTCCTCTTTCGAGGTGGTCTTATCCATCTCCAGCGTGTCCATAATCACTGGCGTAGACGTGACCGTATCAAAATAGATCGCCTTGAATTCCTCGATGTCGCTCTCGAGCAGCGCTTCGACGATCTCAGCAGTGAGCCGCTGATTCTTCTCGGCGATCTTGTTCTTCTTTGAATCCACCAGTTCGGTCAGGACTGCACGACCGATCAACTCGTTCGGCGCAAGCGGGATTTCTTTCACACCGGCCGTCTTGAGCTTCGCGATGAGCCCCTTCGTCAGCTTGGCGCCTTCCTTTACCAGGGGCTCCTTACCGCCCTTTTCAAGGACTTCCGCCGAGCAGCGCAGACCCTGATGGATCTCAGGGTCGAGCTTTCGCAGCATCTTGCCCTTGACGACCCGAATTTCTTCAACCGGATAATACATCTTGAGCAAATCGTCGCTCGAAAAGCCGAAGGCCTTCAACAGAATAGTCGTTGGCATTTTCCGCCGACGGTCAATACGCACATAGAGGATGTCGCGCGCATCGAACTCGAAGTCGAGCCACGATCCGCGATAGGGAATGATCCTGGCAGAATACAACACCTTGCCGCTGGAGTGAGTTCGGCCCTTATCGTGCGTGAAGGACGCACCGGGAGACCGATGCAACTGGCTCACCACCACACGTTCCGTGCCGTTGACAATGAAGGTTCCCCGCTCCGTCATGAGCGGCAGCTCGCCGACGTATACTTCTTGCTCTCGAACGTCGAGTACCTTTTTCTTAGAGCCCTTGTCTTCCTTGTCAAACACAACGAGGCGTACCCGGAGTTTCAGCGGAACGGCATAGGTCATCCCCTGTTCAAGGCATTCCCGTTCATCATACTTAGGGGTGCCGAGCGTGTAGCTCGTAAACTCCAATACGGCCGTATTGTTGTAATCTGGAATCGGAAACACACTCGCCAGGGCTGCCTGGAGCCCATGATCTTTGCGACGCTCCGGCTCGACCTCGCGCTGAAGAAATTCTTCATAGGAGCGCTTCTGAATTTCAATAAGATCCGGAATTTCGATGCTACTATGAATACGAGAGTAGTCTTTCCGCTCGACGAACTCTGGTAGAGTCGTTTCGGACATTCCCCAGTCCTCCACTACAAATGGTTAGGCTTGGGTACCCACACATGGCAGGCACCCACAGACACTAAAGGCTGATCAAATCGAGGCTACTTGATCTCGACCTTGGCTCCGCTCTCTTCGAGCTTCTTCTTCATAGTGTCGCATTCTTCCTTCGTGACACCAGTCTTCACGGGCTTCGGCGCGCCTTCGACTAGATCTTTCGCCTCCTTTAAACCGAGGCTGGTGAGTTCGCGGACGACCTTAATGACTTGGATCTTCTTGTCCGCCGGAGCAGACACGAGAACGACATCGAACGCCGTCTTCTCCTCGATTGCCGCTGCGGCACCACCACCTGCAGCAGGAGCGGCGGCGACCGGTGCGGCCGCAGTGACGCCGAATCGAGTCTCCAACCCCTTCACGAGTTCCGCCAAGTCGAGCACACTCATTGTCTCGATGGCCTTGATCAATTCTTCCTGTGACAATTTTGCCGTTGTCGTTGACATATCCCCTTCTCCTTTTCGTTTGTCCTGAATGGCTGCAATGACTCTCACAAATTTCGACAAGACTGCACTGAGCGTATACACAAGGCCACGCGCCGGCACCTGCATGGCCGACAACAACATCGCAATGAGGACTTCCTTCTTCGGCAACTTCGCAACAGCCGCCAATTCAGCTGGCTGTACCACCTTGCCCTCCAAGACACCGATGGTGATTTTTATCTTCTGTTCGCGCTTCTCCGCCAGAATAAAATCCCGAAGGATCTTGGCCGGAAGCACCGGATCGTCATAGCCGATCACCAAGCCCGTTGGTCCCTTTAGGTAGGTCGTCACCCCGGAAAGGATCGTGCCTCCCGCAGCACGGACAGCCAACGTATTCTTGACGATCATGTATTCGGCTTTGGCACCACGCAATTGCTTGCGAAGTTCCGTGACCTGATTGACGGAGAGCCCGGCACTTTCGGTGACAATGGCAAGCCGTGCGCGACCAAATGTCTCCATCAACTCCGCAACCGCTGTTGTTTTCTCGTCCTTATTCATAGTCGAACCCTTCCCCTTCCGCGCGGAGCACCCCGACTAACTCCATTCCTTGGCTAGCGCGATGGCATCGAGCTTCACGCCAGGCCCCATCGTGCTCGAAATAGTCGCGCTCATCAGATAGCGTCCTTTACATGAGGCGGGCTTTGCCTTGATTACCGCCTCAAGAACCGCCGCCGCATTGTCATAGAGCTGCTCAGGCTTAAACGACACCTTTCCGACAGGCACCTGAACGATCCCGGCTTTTTCGACCTTATACTCCACACGGCCTTTTCTAATGTCTGATACGGCCTTGCCGACATCAAAGGTGACGGTCCCGCTCTTTGGATTAGGCATGAGCCCTCGGGGCCCCAGCGCCTTTCCAAGCTTCCCGACGGCCGCCATGAGATCCGGCGTCGAGATGGCGCAATCAAAATCCATCCATCCGCCCTTGATCTTCTCCATCAGGTCATCGGACCCGACATAATCAGCGCCGGCTTGCCGCGCCTCCTGCTCCTTCTCTCCCCTGGCAAAGACCAACACGCGAACTTTCTTCCCCGTGCCATGCGGCAGCGAAGTCGTGCCACGCACCATTTGGTCAGCCCGCTTCGGATCGACCCCCAATCGAATCGCCAGATCGACGGATTCATCGAACTTGGTATAGGCCGACCGCTTCACCGCATCGACCGCCTCACGCAAGGCATAGGCTCGAGGCTCAAGCTTTTCAACTACTGCTCTCATTTTCTTTCCCATTGCTTTCCCTCTCTTTCCTCAACTCTCGGCACGGAAAACGGGGACGGGCGGGCCTCAATTGCGCAAATCGAACGACCCATATTTAATCGTCGCCGTTGTGCGAGCACAGACAACCATCCAGTCCGCCGCGATTACCCCTGAACCACGACTCCCATACTGCGTGCCGTCCCTTCAATGATCTTGATCGCCCCCTCCAGATCGACGGCATTGAGATCCGTCATTTTCTTTTGCGCGATTTCGCGCAATTGCGCCTTCGTGATCTTCCCGACCTTATCCTTCTGGGGAACGCCGGATCCTTTTATGACTCCAGCCGCCTTCTTCAAGAGGTCGGATGCCGGCGGAGTTTTCATCACAAAGGTAAACGACCGGTCCTTGTAGACCGTGATGACCACCGGGATAATGCTATCGCCCTCTTTTTGCGTTTTCGCGTTGAACTGCTTGCAAAATTCCATGATGTTGACGCCGTGCTGACCCAGCGACGGTCCGACCGGGGGAGCAGGGTTCGCTTTCCCAGCCGGAATCTGCAACTTAATCTGTGCCGATACTTCCTTGGCCATGTCCTACACTCCTACGCGTGTTCGACCATTTCGGAGGTTAAATCCGCTCAACTTGCAAAAAGCCAAGCTCCACAGGAGTGGAGCGCCCAAAAATGCTGACCAGGACTTTAAGCCGCCCATGGTCCTGATCCACCTCGTCCACCACACCATTAAATCCGAGAAACGGACCATCAATAATCCGCACATTATCCGTCTTGATAAATTTGACCTGCTCGCGTGGCCCGGATGCTCCCGCATCAACCTGCTTCAATAGCGACTCTACCTCGTCCATCGACAAGGGTGTCGGCTGCGCACCAGCGCCAACAAATCCTGTCACCTTCGGCGTCTCCTTGATCATCTGCAAGGTTTCATCGATGAGCGGGGACTCTAACTCCACAATCACATACCCGGGGAAAAACTTCCGTCGAGACGTTCGGCGCTTGCCATCCTTGATCTCAATCACATCCTCCGTCGGCACGAGTACCTGTCCCAGCTTTTCGACCAATCCCATTTGATTGGCCCGTTCGAGCAAGCTGGTCTTCACTCGCCCCTCAAAGCCTGCGTAGGTATGAATGACGTACCAATTCTTTGCCATGCCCTACCCTCGGATCATTGGTTGACTATGTGCCATGCGGCGGCTCTCACTTCCGATACCCGACTCACAGAATCTTGCTCACCGCCCATACGAGAACCGAGTCGACGAACGACAGATACAGGGACATGATGATGCAAAAAACAATGACCACCGTCGTGGAGCCGATCGTTTCGGCCCGAGTCGGAAACGACACTTTCTTCAACTCCCCGCGCACATCATTGAAGAACTCTCGAATAGAATCCGTAAACTTCTTAAACATGCGCACCTCACCTTCGCTTTTTATAGAGAGAACACGCGCCATCTCACTCACCACGTCCTACGTCCCCGCTCTGCTACCGACCTGCTCTTACTTCAACCGCCGGTCTTGAGCCTGCCCCAGCCACTACGCAGTGCTTGGCAGGGGCACTAGGATTTGAACCTAGACTCTCGGTTTTGGAGACCGATGTGCTACCATTGACACCATGCCCCTACGACGGCGGCAATCTAGCCATTTCGCCTGCAGCCCAGCTTACTTCACTTCCTTATGGGCATTGTGCTTCCGGCAGAACTTGCAGAACTTATTCCGCTCCAACCGATCCGGATCGTTCTTCTTATTCTTCATGGTGGAATAGTTCCGCTGCTTGCAGATCGTGCATGCCAAATCAATGATCTCTCGCATCTCAATACTCCCATGCTGTCATGCGACAGCAGTCAGATTTACGCCAGAATTTCGGTGACGACGCCGGAGCCGACCGTCTTGCCGCCCTCGCGCACCGCGAACCGCAACCCTTGATCCATCGCGATCGGGCTAATCAGTTCCCCCGTGACGCTCACATTGTCCCCCGGCATTACCATCTC
>JANYBU010000253.1 GCA_025360665.1 Nitrospira sp. | reverse complement strand
GTGTCACGTTCGTATCACGAGGCGCGGCAATACAGTACGAACCCTAGCATGCACGATCTCAGAGGATCAACGGGCACTCGAGGCCAGGAATTGTTGCTATCGCTCATTCGCCAGCGTAGCATCCAACGTATTCATCCTGTTGAGGATGTTTTCCTGTCCCACATCTCCCAGCCACCGTACGGGAAGATCGGACAGGCTCCTAGGACGAGCCAACGAGGTACAGATTGGAATCCGCAGTGGACCGGCTTGAGTTTGTGACAGTCGAAGGGCTCCTGGCCTATGGAGAGATGCTGGCGCGTCGCACCGCCGGTGAGGGAATTGCGCTCCCACCCATCCCGACTTCCTCAGTCGATCGACTACAGCGAACCCGCGACGCCATGGAGAAGATCAGGGCGTTTGTGCACGTTGCGCAAGGGGGTTTTCCTGGGGCAGAGGAGTATCGGACTACCCGTCGCGCGGTGATCGAAGAGGGTTGCCGGGGCGATGAACTGGTGTTCTTCGCCGCCTGGAATGCTCTCCTCGCAGCAGGCGAGTTGGCCCCGCTCTTCCGCGTGCCAATCGGGTCCGTGCAGAAGCCGACGCATCGTCGGCCAGTAGCGATCGTGCCGCGCGCGCAACTGACGCCGCAGTTGGTCGAGGATCGTATCGTGCTGGACTTGGGAGAGGATCGGTTTTGGCTCTTGCCGCGCGATTTAACCGGTCGCACGCTCCTGTTCACGATGCGTCATGGTATTTCACGCGTGGAGAGTGGTACCTATCGAGTCGGGCGCCGCCTCGCGAACGTGCTGGATCCTGAGCGAGGCGTCCCCAAAGCCGACGCAGTCGGTGCTGCCCTGGCCCGGATGCTGGGCGTGGTCGGGCAACAATTGGACTTCCTGCACATTCACAACTACCTCGATCCGCGCACCTTCGTCCATCTGGTGAGCCACAGCCCCAATACGAGGCAATTGTACGAGCGGGTGACCGCGGCGCTGATGCAGGCGGATGCACACCATGCTGAGGCACTCCCACCCGCCTGCGATTCCGCTTTAGACTCCCAGGATTTCGGATGGGTCACAGGTCTGGAGAAGAAGGTGGAAGCCGAGGAGGCTGCAAAGTCATTCGGCGTGGACGTACAGACGGCCAAGCGCCTGATTAAACATCCCCTCTACAGCTACCCGGGTGGACATTCCTTCTTCGATGTCTATGTGGATATCGTCGATGGCTTCCGCCGGTTGGGTCATTCCCACCAGGGGAAGGCCGTGTGTCTGTACAGCCACAGCTCCACGCTGCGGGCGCTCATGATTTATCTCGATCCTCGTCCCTTTCGCGAAGCTTTCACCGAGTTTGGCGAATATAAGGAGGGACAGGATAACGTCGTGCTGCTGACCTACGAACAGGGCCTCTTATCCGGCTATTCCACCGCTGTGGGTTTGTCAGCGCGGGAACGGGCGGCGCGGGAGACCTGGGTAAAGGTCGAGCGAGAACGCAGAGACCGGATCACGCTCAAGCCCCGACAGATCAAGCGGATCGTGGCATTGGTCTCGGGTGGCGATTTCGCCGGTGCCGGCGCCGCGTTGAAAGAACTGCGCGTGACAGGACACCGGTTTGGCCTGGAAGTCTACTTCGTCCGTCACGGGTTCTTAGGTTTGGCCAACAACTGGATTGAAGCGGTGACCGAGGACAATACCCGCGGCATGGGCAGCCATGCGAGCAGTCCGATCGGGAGCAGCCGCTTCGAAGATTTCAAGGACGAGCAGGTGCAGCAGGCCACCATGCGGCATCTTCGGCCCTATATGGAAGATGGAGCCTTGGTGGTCATTGGTGGGGACGGGAGTCTTCGAGGCGCGCGGGCGCTCTACGAAGGATTTGGGGTCCAGGCAGTAGGGATTCCCGGCACGATCGACAATAATCTTGCGGGGACGACCTCCCTGGGTTTTCATTCGGCCGTGTCTCTGGCGAATCAATCCATCGAGTCGCTGAAAGCCACCAGTTCCGCCATGGGCAGCGTCTTTTTCGTCGAGATTATGGGGGCGGGGTCCGGCCATCTCGCCCTCGCCTGTGCGTATCAGGCCAGAGCTGAAGGCATCTTGGTCAACGAGCATCCCGATCCCGACGCCTATATCGACGACATCATCCTGGGCACGCTCAACCGCACCTTGGGCGTCCCGAACAAGAGCCATCTGTTTGTGGTAGCGGAACAGACGCCCCATCGCCATCACCAGGATGGCGGCGTGCGCGGTCTTGTCGAGTATGTCGCCAGTACACTCACCACGTGGCCACAGTTTCAGGCACGTCCCGGTGAATATCGCCTCGCCCCCGCGACCAAAGCCACGATCCTCGGCCACACGTTACGGGGGGCGCCCCCAACTCCAGAGGACAAAACCATCGGACAAGATCTGGCCTATGAAGCGATTCGCCGTCTCGTCAAGGAGCCGGAGCGGGTGGTCGGGTGCATGTTGGCCTACCGTGGGCCAGGCACCATCGAGGCGATCCCACTCCACGCTGTGGCACCGAAGCAGTTCGATTGGGATATTTTCGCCCGAATGCACGGAAGCGAGTTGCCGTAGCGAGATGAATGGAGCGTGGCGTCTCACCACGGAGGCCGTGCCCTAGGTCCATCTCTCCTCATCGTCACATGGCGACTCGATCATGGAGAACCAGGTGGACTGCGTCTGAAACGGCGGTTGCGTTGTGGGCTTAGAGGTCGTTTGCTAGAATGGCTTCCCTGGACATCATCGCGAGAAAAGCGATGAAAAGTGGGATGCGCGTGAAATGTGTGATCCGAAGTTCGACGTTCCGAAAACCTCGAGCTTCGGAGCTCGAACCCTCGCTCGTCCTGTCTGTCTCGCGCGGCGCGCACCCGATTCACCAATGACCAGTGAAGGCATTTTCTATGCGTAAAGCCAAAATCGTATGCACCATTGGCCCCGCCAGCGATTCGCCCACCGTGCTGGGTCAGTTAATTGAGAGCGGCATGGACGCGGCGCGACTCAATTTTTCTCATGGGACCCACGAATCGCACGCGCGTGCGGTCAAGGCTATCCGCGAAGCAGCGGATCGTCGGCACGTGGCGGTGGCAATCATCCAGGACCTGCAAGGACCGAGGATCCGTATTGGAGAAGTCGATCAGGGCGGGCTCGATCTGGTGGCCGGCCAGACGGTGAGGCTCGTGACGATTCTGCTCCGGTCAGGCGGTCAACTCGGCGCACAGTCTCTCGCTCCATCCGGCGTGCGGGAGATTCCAGTGGCGTACCAATACCTCGTGCGGGATGTCCAGCCAGGCGCCCGCATCCTCATTGACGACGGGTTAATCGAGCTGGTCGCTCATCGAATTATCGGCAGCGCCGTCGAGTGTGGAGTCGTGACCGGGGGACGACTCATCTCGCACAAGGGCATGAACCTTCCGGATACTCGTATCAGCGCTCCCACTCTGACAGACAAAGATCGGGATGATCTCCGGTTCGGCATCGCGCAGGGGGTGGACTATGTGGCCCTCTCGTTTGTCAGAGGTCCTGATGACGTGGTGGCCGCAAGGAAGTTAGTGGCCGACTGGGGCGGCGACGTACCGATTATTGCGAAGATCGAAAGGCCGGAAGCGGTTGAGTGTTTGGACGCGATTCTTGATCAGGCGGACGGTGTGATGGTTGCGCGGGGCGATCTGGGAGTGGAGATGGGGCCGGAGGCGGTTCCGCTCCTACAGAAGCGCATTATCGCCGAAGCCAACCGCCGCCGCCGCCTCGTGATCACGGCCACTCAGATGTTGGAGTCCATGACGCACCACACGCGCCCGACAAGGGCCGAAGCGTCGGATGTGGCTAATGCCGTGCTTGATGGGACTGATGCCGTCATGCTGTCCGCAGAAACGGCGATCGGACAGCACCCGGTTGAAACAGTCCGTGTCATGGACCGAATCGTTCGAGCCGCAGAAGAAGGGCCTCGATCGTGGTGTATGCGCTCGTCCGACGTGCCACAGGGG
>JANYBU010000233.1 GCA_025360665.1 Nitrospira sp. | reverse complement strand
GTCCCAGAGGCGTCGGTGTGTGTGCATCCGGCCATCATGCCAGATTTCCAGACCCCGTCACACGCAGCATTCACGCCCCTCTCCCCCTGAAGATGCCGTTTCTCGCGCTTTGTTTACCCACTCACCAAGGAGAAGAGCCTTATTATTGGAGGGATCCGATTCGAAAGCATCCCGTTCCTGCTCGATGCTGAGCTGCCGATGTGGATCGGGATTCCCGTCACGGCACTCTTTCTTGTTGCCGTCTCGAATGCGGTGAATCTCACGGACGGCCTCGACGGACTGGCCGGTGGGCTTTCCTTTCTGACTTTTTGCGGGATTGCGTACCTGGGGTACCTCTCCAACAATTCGACCGTGCTGCTATTGACGGTCCCGTTCCTAGGAGGCGTGTTGGGTTTCTTGCGTTACAACACCTATCCGGCTCGGATTTTCATGGGAGACGGTGGCAGTCAGTTGCTCGGCTTTATCATGGGCGTGCTGGCTATCCTCTTGACCAATTCGACCAGTGGGCCGTTCAACCCAGCCTTGTCACTCTTTCTCTTAGGGTTGCCATTTCTGGATACGCTTGGCGTGGCCGGACGACGGCTGGCCGAAGGACGTTCCCCCTTTATCGGCGATCGCAAACATGTTCACCACAAGCTGATGACGGCCGGCCTGTCCCACTATGAAGCGGTCACGGCGATTTACGCTATCCAGGCAGGGATGGTGGGGTTGGCCTACCTGCTTCGATGGCAGTCGGATACCTTGATTGTGCCGGTCTATCTCATCCTGGCCGGCACCGTCCTGGCCCTCTTTATCGCCGCAGGGCATGGACTGATTCCCACTCCGGCCCCGCAGAATGCGCGCGTTCGTTCGGACAGGTGGCTTTCGGATCTTTTCAGTGGTCCTTGGTTGCGCGATCTGCCGACTCGATTCTTGGGCGCGGTGGTCCCTCTCTTTCTCATTGCCTCGGTCTTTCTTCCTGCGCATGTCCCCGATGATGTGGGCTATGTATCCATCGCCCTGTTCGGCATTGTATTGCTCGGCCTCGCGCTCCTGCCACGGCTGGCTCCATACTTCGTGCGCGGGGGTCTCTATATGGGTAGTACGTTCTTATTGTATGTCAGTGACGCCTCATGGATGCAGGCAATCTCACCGGTCCCAATGACCTACCACATCTTGTTTGGCGCGATGGCTGTGATGGTCTTGCTTAGCATGCGATTCGACAGTCAAAGTCGGTTTCAGACGACGCCGCTGGATTATCTGATGGTGTGTCTGGCTCTGGTCTTTCCGTTCCTTCCAGAAGTGAGCATAGACACCTCGGCGTTCGGTCTCTTTGCTGCCAAACTGATCGTGCTGTTCTTCTCGTTCGAGCTGCTGTTGCACGCATTCTCGGATCGCGTGAAACAACTTGGACTGTTGTCCTTGTGGGTCTTGTTTGGGTTGGGGATTCGGATGTGGCTGTAGGGGAGAAGGGCAAGGTTGGAAGGTAGAGGTCAGAGGCGGGAGGAGAGGTTGAAGCTAAGACTGAGGAAGTCCGGCAGCTTACTTCCGAGCTTAACCTTGGCCTGAATCTTCCGAACAGTTGGCGGATTTTCAACTGACTGCTAGGGTGACACCATGCAATACAGGAACATCATTATAGTAGTTGTGGCGGTCATGCTCGTAGCCTGCGGTGGACCGGAGGAGCGGAAGGCCAAGTACCGTGCGCGAGCGCAAGAATACCTTGAAGCCGGCAACTATCCAAAAGCTCGGGTGGCCCTTCGCAATGTTCTCAAAATCGACCCGAAGGATGCCGATGCCTATTTCCTGTTTGCCCAGGTCGAGGAGAAGGAAAAAAACTGGCGAAACGCCGTGGGGCTATACCAAAAATTGGTGGAGCTGGTCCCCGACCATACCGCTGGTTTGATTACCCTTGCCAAGTACTATCTCGAAGCCCGCTTGACCGAGCATGTCGTCTCAACGGCAGACAAGGTGCTGGCGAAAGATCCGCAGCATCCTCAAGCGAGGGCTCTGAAGATTGCGGTGTTGGCTGTTGAGGGGAAACTCCCTGACGCGATGACCAACGCCGAGGCTCTGCGGTCGCAATTTCCGACCGAGCCCGACGTGGCGATCTTGCTGGCCACGCTCTACGGCCAACAGCAGCGCTACCGCGATGCGGAAGCCACGTTGCAGCGGGCGCTGGAGGCTCATCCGAAAGACATGGATCTCCTGAACAATCTGAATACGATCCTGGTTCAGGCGAAAGATATGGCCGGGGCAGAGATGGTGGCTCGCCGCATGATCGAGGCGGAACCCACGCTGTTCGATCACCGGCTTCGGCTGGCCCGGTTCTTCGATACGCAAGGTGCACATGAGAAGGCGGAGACCGTCTTGCGCGAAGCTATCGCCCTCGATCCGAATAGTGAGGAACGCCGTCTCCTGTTGGCAGACTTTCTCAGTACCAGGAAAGACCATCCTGCTGCAGAGCAGGTACTCCGGGAGGCTGCGACCCAGTTGCCGCACTCGATGAAGATCCAATTCGGACTTGCGGCGCTGTATCTCAAGAGCGGGCAGGATGCGAAGGCGCGTGAGCAATATGCCGCATTGGTCAAGGACTACAAGGAGAAGCCGGCCGGCTTCGAAGCCAAGGTCAAACTGGCGGAGATGGATCTTGTCTCAGGCAAACAGGCGGAGGCAGAACGGCAGGTGGAGGAAGTACTGAAGGAGAATCCCCGTTCGTCAGATGGGCTGATCCTCTCTGGTCGTATGGCGTTGGCCCGGCGCAACGGGAAAGATGCCGTGCAGGCGTTTCGAACCGTGTTGCATGACCAGCCGGAGTTGGCGACGGTGCATTTCCTGCTCGGCCAGGCCTATCTGCTGACCGGAGAGAACAATCTTGCGAAGGAAAGCTTTGAGCACGCAGTGGCGCTCTATCCCGGGCAGGTCGATGCCAGACGGTCACTTGCGGCGTTGGAAAACCAGAGCGGTCGTCACCAACAGGCCCGTGCTCGACTCGACGACTTGTTGAAGCAACGGCCGGATGATTTGGCCGCGCTCGACATGTTGATGATGGTTGATCTTGTCACGAAGAACTGGGTTGAAGCCGAACG
>JANYBU010000434.1 GCA_025360665.1 Nitrospira sp. | reverse complement strand
ATCGATATCTTGAACCGCTTCATCGATCAGGCTGACTTCCCAATTCTCCGGCGTGTAGGCCGCGATCACCGGCAAGCTCAGCTTGGGAAACCACACCGCGCGTCGCTCCGACGCGGTCAACCGATAGGGGTTATTGCGCGGGTAAGGATCGACCAGCAACAGCCGCTTACCTGGTGCGAGCTTGGCCATCGGCGCCTGCTCAATGAACTGACTGTGCCGTGTGGGTTGAATAAGTTCCATGAATTGATTCTCCTCACCTCTAACCGACTATCCGGCTGAGGTTGTCAATACGTTCGTTGAAATGTTCTGATCGGATCCCATGATTGTTTTACGCTGTTTTCTTCGGAGTGGACTCCGACTCCGGCTCCGCATGCTCGACCTCGATATCCCGGCCATCCCTGCACATCGGAACGCCGTTCCGATGTATCATCCGGAAACGTGTGTACTCCGCCGAGGAATGAGCGAGAGCGCCTGCAGCGATCTAGCTGGGCACAGCCCTGCTTCCAGGCCTTATGTCTGTTCTCATTGATGGCGGCTTTCGTTATCGCAAGCGTGGCGTATTCTAGGGAGGGAGGCACGCTGCAACACTCAATGTAATCATTATAGCGTTATTCGGCTATACAGGTCCAGCGGATGGCGGTTCCAACATTACCGGGTTCCCACCGGTCGTAACGGGGGAAGATTGACATCCTGCCCCTGTAGCATTGCGTCCGGTGGCGGCTCGACAGATTCGGCGGCCGCTGCGGCCTCACGCTGTTTCTCCTCAAGCGCCTCTAACTTCTTTTGCCGCTCAATGGTCGGATTCACGCCGACATTTCCAGGGGGAACCGGCGGCCCCACGACCCCACAGGCTGCCAACATTCCCGCTAGCACGCCAACTAGGACAGACATGACAATCTGCATGGAAACGCTCACGAAAGCATCCGCTCGAGTTCTTTGATGCGTTGATCCACTCGCGTTCGGGCAGTTCCGCCTATCTGAGACTTCCGATCGATCGCGGCAGTGACCGTCAACCGAGCGAACAATCCTTTTTCGATTCGCTCGGAAAATGTCCGCAGCTCCTCGAGCGAGAAGTCCGTAAGTTCACGGCCTTGATCCAGTGCGGCCCGCACCAGCCGGCCCGTGATCGCATGCGCTTCGCGAAACGGTACTCCTCTAGTCACGAGATAGTCCGCAACCTCCGTGGCCAGCATTCCACCACCCTGAACCGCCTGTTTGAGGACATCCCGGTTCACGGTGAGTCGGCGCATCAGCTCCGTCAAGACCTCCACCGACGCGACCACAGTATCGAGAGCATCGAAAAGCGCCGGCTTATCTTCCTGAAGATCTCGATTATAACTCAAGGGCAGGGCCTTGAGGGTGGTCAGCAGATTGATTAAATGGCCATAGACACGTCCCGTTTTCCCCCGCACCAATTCAGGCACATCAGGATTCTTCTTCTGCGGCATCATACTGCTACCGGTACAGAAGGCATCGGGAAGCTCGACGAATTGGAACTCCTGGGACGACCAGAGAATCAATTCTTCACTGAGCCGCGACAGGTGCATCATCGTGATCGACAGCGCCGAGGCCACCTCGATCATGAAATCTCGATCGGACACGGCATCGAGACTATTTTGCGTGACGGCGGGAAAGCCCAGCAGCCCGGCAGTGAACAGACGATCGACTGGGTAGTTAGTTCCCGCGAGCGCGCCGGACCCCAAGGGCATGACATTCAAGCGCACTGCGGCATCGCGAAATCGCCCCTTGTCCCGCTCGATCATTTCCACATAAGCCAAGAGATGATGAGTAAACAGCACCGGCTGGGCACGCTGTAGATGGGTATAGCCCGGCATGGCAACCGTTCGATTTGCCTTTCCCTTCGCCACCAAGACCCGCTGAAAGTTTTCCAGATGCGCCAAGAGTTGACTGAGTTGATCCCGCAAATAGAGGCGGATATCCAGCGCGACCTGATCGTTCCGGCTCCGGCCCGTATGCAGCTTGCCGCCGAGCGGACCGATCAATTCTGTTAGCCGGCGTTCAATCGCCATATGAATATCTTCATCTTGAGGGGTGAATCGAAAGCGGCCCCGATCCAACTCGACCTTCACCGATTCCAGCCCCCGCACGATCACCTTGGTTTCAGAGGCGGTCAAGACGCGCGCCTTCCCCAAGGTCTTGCAATGGGCGATGCTGCCCTGAATGTCATAGGCATAGAGCCGGCGATCGACCGCCACCGACACGGTGAAGGATTCCACCAACCGATTCGTCTTGTGTCTGAACCGCCCGCCCCAAGCCTTTCCGCCTTCCGACGTGGCAGGACTGCGGCCCAATGCTCGTGCCATTAAGTAGTGGCCTTCTTTCTCTGGGCTCTGATTTTCAGCCGCAACGCGTTCAGCCGAATGAAACCCTCGGCATCTTTCTGATTGTAAACTTCGTCCTCTTCAAACGTGGCGATATCGAGACGATAGAGCGAATTCTTCGACTTGCGCCCGACCAAGGTGCAACTCCCTTTATAGAGCTTCACCCGCGCCGTTCCAGTCACATCCTTCTGCGCCGCATCGATCGAGGCCTGGATCACCTCTCGTTCCGGACTGAACCAATACCCGTTGTAAATCAGATCGGCGAAGCGCGGAATCAAACTGTCCCTGAAGTGCAGCACCTCGCGATCCATCGTCAATGACTCAAGTCCTCGATGCGCCACGTGGAGGATCGTTCCGCCCGGCGTTTCATAGACTCCACGAGATTTCATCCCGACGTAGCGATTCTCCACCAGATCGACGCGACCGATCCCATGCGCGCCACCCAGCTTGTTGAGGTGAGCCAATAATGTCGCCGGGCTCATTTTTTTCCCGTCGACCGACACCGGATCACCAGCCTCG
>JANYBU010000387.1 GCA_025360665.1 Nitrospira sp. | reverse complement strand
AGCCGCCGAGTCCACTGGGCCCGCTGCTTGCCGCGGCGACACGCGAAGGCTATACCGACTCCGTCTCTAAGCCGCTGGCACCCTATCATGGGTACGTCTACCGGATACTCACGAAGCAAGGGGGCAACGCTCCGGGTGGGGAGCAGGACTATCTCATCAAGGGCCACATGATTGGCGGGTTCGCAGTGATCGCCTATCCGGCACGCTACGGCGCCTCAGGTGTTATGAGTTTTATAGTCAATCAGGATGGGGTGGTCTACGAACAAAATCTGGGCAAGAACACCACAGCGATTGCCGCCAAGATAAATATGTTTAACCCAGACGCGAGCTGGAGACAGACAGCCTCCTCGCCGACGCTCGTGAACACTCAGTGAGGATCATCGCCCTCGGATCGGGAACTCGCCTGATCCTCGGTAGAGGACAGCGATCCAAACTCCGCCGCGCGCCGCGAAACATGGGCTACGGCATGGCTTCGCCGCGTAATGTTGGATGGCAAGGCCAGACCCTCAATCTTTCTGGACTGAATCATCCCTTCGAGTCAGACCCCGCGGAGCGTGACGGTGAGTTCGCTCTGCTTCGCTCGTCTGGCGCGTCTGCATATAGATGATTTTCGCGCCCGGCTTGAATGTGAGGTAATACCAGATCCATTCCGCCATCACCCTTACACGACTGCGGAACTCGATCAGTAAAAAGATATGCACCACGCACCAGAGCAACCAGGCGGGCAGGCCGGATAGGCGCAATCGGCCCATCTGGGCCACGGCTTGTGCGCGTCCGATGGTAGCCAGCATGCCTCGATCCGCGTAGACAAACGGTCGGCGCTGATCAGGAGCGGTCTCCTCACGGATGAGCCTCGCGACATAGCTGCCTTGCTGCACGGCGACGGGAGCGACTCCCGGCAAGGGGTTCCCGCCCGCATCGGCACAATGCGCGGCATCGCCGATGACAAAGATCCAGGGTTCGCCTGGAATCGTCAGATCCCGTTGCACCATGATTCGACCGGACCCATCCTGGGGAACTCCGAGCGAAGTCAGAAGCGGCGACGCCCTATTGCCAGCCGCCCAGATGACATTCGTGGACCGAACGAATTCTCTCCCGATCACCAGACCATCGGCAAGGATCTCACTCACCGGGCTGTTGAGCTTGATCGTAACGCCCTTGTGTTCGAGCGCAGTCACCGCTTTTGCTGACAGGTCGGGGGTGAACCCGGGCAGAATGCGAGAGCCGCCTTCCACGAGCAGAATGGCAAGATCATCGAGGCGCAAGTTCGGAAAATCCGGCCCCATAGCCTTCCGTCCGATTTCCGCTAGCGCACCGGCCAGTTCCACGCCGGTGGGACCTCCCCCCACGATCACGAAGGTGAGTCGATCCCCTGTGCCGGTGGCGATGCGTCGTCGCTCGGCCTCCTCAAACGCCAGCAGTATCTTCTCGCGAAGGGAGACCGCATCGGCGAGGGTCTTGAGCCCGGGCGCGGACTGCTCCCACGCGTCGTGCCCGAAATACGAGTGCCGCGATCCGGGCGCGACGATGAGGACATCGAACGCAATCGGCCTGCTATCCCGCAACTGTACGAGATGCGCCACACAATCGATGGACAGGACTTCATCCATGACCACGCGAACATGCGGATGCCGACGAAAGATCGTGCGTAAGGGCCAGGCGATATCGCCGGGAGACAGCGCGCAAGTGGCCACCTGGTAAAGTAACGGTTGAAACAGGTGATGATTAGTGCGGTCGATGAGCAGCACATCGGCATCACGCAACGATTGCGCGACCGTCAGGCCTCCGAAACCGCCCCCGATGATGACGACCTGTTTGTGAGGCATGAAAGAGAACCCGAGCCCGCATTATTCACGAAGACTTCTACTGCACCCGCCGATACGCCGCTGCGACAAGCCTGACGGCGGGCGGGCTCGCCGCTCAGTCGGTCAACATACTGGTGCAAGTATGCCTCCTTCCCTCGCGGCTCCGCGCGCCCGTCTCGCTTGGCGTCTCGGCGGTCTCGTCACGAACTCTCGTGAATAGTGAGGGCTAGACAGGCTACGTTTCGGAGAGAAAGTGTTACCTTTCAATACGGAACACCCCGCGCCGCGAAACAGGTGCTGCTGTCATCTCGTCTCTTACTCGTGGATCTGATTTGACTCTGGCCGAATCTAATAAGATACACCCTCAAAATCTATCCCCACACTCGCCTTCCCTGAATCCCCTGAACCCCGGATCATGTTCCCTTACTTCATCTCGATACTTATCGGTTTAAGTGTGGCAATACTGGAACTCAATTGAAAAAGGCACAAAGATCGTGGCGGATAACAAGGAGAAACTTGGACCGGAAAGACTATGGCCCAACCTATGGCTTGCGGCTCACGCTCGATGTTTGCCCGTGGATTGCGCCGCTATTTCATTCACCGAAACAGTCGCAGTAGCGAACACAGCATTGAAACAGAAACGCGCCGATGCCGAGAAAGTCGAACGACCAGCATTCAAAAGGAGGAATGCGCCGCCGAAACAGGGGGCCTGGAGCCCTGCTTTCCGGTTCACGTTCGCTCCAGCGCAAGCAGCCGTTTCTTCCGCTCAAGCCCCCAGCGATATCCTGCGGGCTGCCCATCTCCTCGAACGATTCGATGACAAGGAATGACCACCGCGACGGGATTGCCGGCACAGGCTCTGGCCACGACGCGAGCTGCCGTCGGTTGCCCGATCGCTCGCGCGATCTCTTGATAGGACCTGGTCTGTCCGCGAGGAATCTGTTGCAGCGCCTGCCACACCCTGCGTTGAAACGCCGTCGCCTTTACGTCCAATGGCAAGTGATCCACGGCTGCGCTTCCGTTGAGGCACGTGAAAAAATAACAGACCTGCTTCTCTAATCCCTTCCTGTCACGACGAAGCACCGCCTTCGGATAGTCGTGGTGAAGCGATGTGACCAGCGCCACCTCGGTATCTCCAAGACTCACGGCCGCAATACCCCGTTCCGTGACCGCCACGAGCATGCGGCCGACAGCCGTCGGCACGGTGGTATAGCGAAGTGTGACTCCCATCCCGCCGGAGCGAAACGCAGAGGGCGTCATGCCGAGGTCCGCATGCACTCGTGCATACAGACGGCTGCTGGAGCCGAAACCGGCTTCGTAGGTCGCGCTCGTCACGGTCGCACCTCGTTTCAATGACGCGGTAAACCGCTCCATTCTCTTGGCGTCTTGGTACGCCTTCGGGGAGAGCCCGACCACGCGTGTGAAGGCCCGTTGCACATGAAACGGACTGAGTCCGACTTGAGCCGCCAGCCGTCGAAGCGTGATGGGCTCGTCCACATGTTCATCCAGATAGCGTCGGGCTCGTTCAACCCGCTCTTCTGCCTCGGAGCCAGCAGGCGACAGAGGCCGACAGCGCAGGCAGGCGCGATATCCTGCCGACTCTGCTAGTTGCGGCGAATCGAAAAACATCACATGCTTGCGAGTCGGGCGGCGAGAGGGACAAGAGGGGCGGCAATACACGCTCGTTGAGGACACCGCATAGACGAACCGGCCATCGCAGCGGCGATCACGGTTCAGCACGGCCTCCCACGCATGGTCTGCATTGACTAACGGCATGAGCCCCTCCTTCGTCGTTGGGCCATGATACCGCCAGAACGGGTCGAGGCACTATCCGATTGTTGCGCTCAAATTTAAAGGGCGGACTTCAGAGGTGGGACGTCGTACGCCGCGAAACGGGGCTCCGCAGCCAGCAAATTCTACCCCTCGCCTGGATGTGGCTTATAAGCTATGCTTGAGCCTGTGGAGACGATCATGAAGAAGAACAAAGCCTATCAAGCGGAACTGATCGAGAGCTTGCGCGACCCTGCGAGGCGGAAGCGTACCTCAATGCGGCGTTGGAGGAAGACGATCCAGAACTATTCTTAGTGGCGCTGAGAAACGTGGCTGAGGCCCAAGGGGGAGTGGCGCAACTCGCCGACAAAACGAAACTCAACCGCGAAAGTCTCTACAAGATGCTCTCAGAACGTGGGAACCCCGAGCTAAAGAGCCTTGATGCGTTATTACACGCCTTAGGGTTCCGCCTCGCCGTGACTGCAAACCGATAAGACGTGAAACGCAAGGGGTGAGGGGTTAAACGGAAAAAACGGAATGCCGCGCGCTGGGAAACAGAGGCTGACTTCGGTCCTTATCTCTTGGTTGCTATCTACTCCTTTATGTCTCGAACGCTTCTACCAAGATATTTCCAATCCTCGAACGATTGATTCGTGGCATTGGGCACCGAGCCATCATATTTCCCCATAGGTATGGCCCGAATACCTAACGGCTCTACCCTCCCAGCTTTCTCCATTAGCTGAATCACTGCTTCATATAGGCCACTGATTACTTCTCTGTCTGGTGTCTTCCCCTCGTGAACTAGATTGTTTCTCGCCTGTCGGGAGGGGAACAGTAGTTCGTATGTTTGGCTGGAGAGAATCCCTGCTTGCCATAATATTTCTTGACGCACCGCTAAGGTCCAGGTTCGAGAATCAACCCGGAGAGACTTCTTGCGATTCGGAAGAGCATCTATTTGCTTCTTTGGGTCCTCAAGTAATTTATGCTGCCATAAATAATCGGTTAGTTGCTCAACAACTATACAAAGGCTCGCCAATGCGTCGTTCCAATTCCTGTACTTGAGTTCTGTGTGCCCTTTAAGCAGAAAGGTTGGCGTTAGATTTGGAATATCTCCCAGAACTGCATTCCCCCGTTCATAGGCCATTCTGAACTCTGACACCAAAATATTCTTAGGTTTGTTTAGCACAATGGTGTCAAAAGAAGAGGCCACCCGTGTGCGCAGCATTGCATGTAGATGTGCATCAAGACTGAGGCCATCGTTCACTGGCCAGACATGAGTACTCTGGTATAGAGCACCTAAAACAACATGTCGTGAGTCAATTGCTTCGACTTCTACTCCTCCCACTAGCAACGCGCAAAGCACTCGATTGAATCGGTTGATCGCATTCTCAACACAATCATATGGGGCGATGACAGGCAATGCCAGCCCACCATCGAAAGAAACCAAGAGTGGCAGTTGCTCAAGCTGCGGTTCAGATAGGCTGGCAACAACTTGCGATAACAGGCCGTGGTCGTACTGATTAGTATTTATTTGCTCAAGCGATACGCTGTACTGAGGGAGGGAATCTGGCCGAATCACTTGAAACGGGATCATGTATGTGACCCAAGCGCGGCTTCCAAATCCAGAATCTTCTGACAACGTAGACCCTCCGTATTCTTCCCCGCAGGTGGAGAACAACGGGACATTCTACTTTTTCAGGGTTGTCCCAGTCCATTAGCCTCTCCAATCTTGCCGATTCTCTTTAAAAGGGAGCAGCCGAACTGCCCTTCACTGCGCGTGTCCAACGAGGGTCTTCCGAGACCGCGCGTTGCACGAGCACAGGAGACCCTCTAGTCTGCCCTCTCATACCCCTCAAGGGGTGGTCTGGTTCTATCCCTTACTGCCTGCATCGACCGAACACCGCCCATGTGTCTGACGTCAATTAGAATTGATGGGTGGCGACAATTAGAACTGTGGGGTCCGTCCTCCGGGTTAGGGAGCCTTCCGGGCTCCGTCGATGCCGTCGTGGTTCGCGTTCATTCCCAGGGCCCGCTTCAGGTCAGGCTCCC
>JANYBU010000386.1 GCA_025360665.1 Nitrospira sp. | reverse complement strand
GTTGTAGTCCAGATTGCCGGCTTTGATGTCGCCCGAGGGGAGAATGAGGTTGGCGGCCTTCACGGATTTGACGACGTCGAGGATCGAGAGGCTCCGGGCGTTCAACAGTGCCGGGTCGAGGTTGATGTTGATCTGGCGGATCTTCCCGCCTTCCACGGTGGCGGCAGCGACGTTGGCGATCTGTTCGATTTGCGGCGCAATCGTATTAAAGGCCAGATCGTACAGGGCCCGTTCGTCGAGATCCTCGCTGGAGACCGTCACAAGGGAGACAGGGATATTGGAGACGTCGAACTTGACGATGAAGGGTTGCAGAATGCCGGGCGGGAGGCTGTTGAGAATTTGGGTGATGCGTTGCATCACCTCCATCTGGCCGACGTTAATGTCCGCGCCCCAGTTGAACCAGATCTGTACCGCGCCGATGCCTTGTTTCGCAAACGACTCGACATGCTCGACGTTCGACGCAGAGCTGACGGCTTTTTCGATGGGGTAGACGACACTCTGTTCGATGTCGAGCGGGGGCGCGCCTTTATAGATGACGCCGACGAATGCGACGGGCACTTGAATCTGTGGAAAGAGATCGACCGGTAGCCGCTGCAGGGAGGTGGCGCCCAGGATCACCATGGCAAAGGACAGCATCAGGATGCCGATGCGATTGCGAAGTGCGAGGAGGGTCAGCCACATGGTGAAGACGTGAAACGTGAAATGTGAAACGTGAATCGTAAGGCGTTAGTGATAAAGATGATCGTGGTCAGCATCTGAGGCATCGGATGGCAGAAGATTCGACAATTCTGCCGTTTCACGTTTTACCTTTTACGGTATCCATCGGTTGCGTCTGTACGGGGGTGCCATCGTGTACGAGGTCTTTCCCGGAGACGATCACCTGCTCCGATCCGTCCAAGCCCTTGGTGATCTCCACCCGGTTCTCGTCGCGGGCTCCGATTTCCACCGGCACGCGCTGGGCCTTTCCTTCGCGCACAATGTAGACATATTGGGCTTCTTCCAATCGACTCACTGCGTCAATGGGGATCTGAATCGTGTTTCGATGGGTGCCGACCAGGACCTCTACGCGGGCGAACATGCCGCCTTTCAAGCGATGGTCCTTGTTCGGGAGATCCACCTCGACCGTCATCGTGCGAGTGGCTCGGTTCAGTGCCTGGACGACACGGGTAACCGTGCCCTCGAAGACGCGATCGGGATAGGCCTCGGCCCGCACTTCCGCCTGTTGACCTACATGGATGAGTGGGACATCTTTTTCGACGACCTCGATCAGAATGCGGACCGTCTGGATCTCATGGAGGGTGAGAATCCCGCGCGAGATGGTGGAGGTGCCGGCGGTTGCTCCGCTGACATAGGCGCCGAGATCGAGGTTGCGTTCGGCCACGTAGCCCGCGAAGGGCGCACGGATATACGAGTAGGCCAGGTTCGTCTCGGCCTGCGCCAGGGCGACCTCCATTTGCTGAACCTGCGCGCGGAGTGAGTCGAGCGCCGCCGCCGCCGCGTCGTATGCGACCTGGGCATTATCCAGATCTTGCTGCGAGACAAACTGGTCTTTGATCAGTGCCTGCATCCGATTGAGCGTGAGGGTGGTGTTGCGGACCGTGGCGTCCTGCTGCGCGACTCTCGCTCTGGCTGCAGCCAGGTTTGCCTTGGCTTGGTTAACGGCATGTCGATAATCCGTGTGATCGATCTCGATCAGGAGCTGGTTGGCTTTGACCAGGTCGCCTTTATCGACGTAGATCTTTGCAATGTAGCCGTCGACCCGTGAGAACAGATTGACCGCTTGGTTGGGGATGATGTCGGCGGTATAGGTGAGTCGAATGTCGAGGTCCTGTTTCAGCGGCGCCACGGTGGCGACGGTGATGGCCAGGGCCTTGCGGGTGTCGGTCTTGGCCCCGCTGCTGAGGCGAAATACAACGAGAGCCGTGACCGCAAAAAAAATAATCACCCCGAGCGTGACAATCGGATGTTGTTTTAGGGGATTCATCGCGCACGCCTCCCCGGCGTCTTACGGCTGGCCGGTTTCTCGATCAATCCGGTGAGGAAGAGGTCGACATAGGTCGCCACCGTGTCCTCATGGGATTGATGCATCGGGACTCCGAAGATCTCATGGAGCAGACGGTGATGGACGACTATGCCGATGAATGCGCGGGCTGCCAGCAGGGGATCGACCGGGCGAAACGCGCCGTCTTCAATCCTTGTGCGAATGTACGCGGCGAGGTGATCATAGAACACTTTATGGTGCTTGCCGAAGAACATCTCGGATAGTTCGTGCCCTTCCAGCGCGCTGAACAAGAGGAGTCGCAAAAACGTCGATTCGACGCCGGGGCGAATTCGATAACTCGCAATCATCGTAAACACGCGCTGGTCGTCGTGTTTCTTGGCCGCCTCCTCCTCCACCGCTTCGAGCAGTTCGTTGACGGTGGCTTTTTCTTCCAGGATTGCGGCGTAGAGCGTCCGTTTCGTCGGAAAGTATTTGAAGACCAAGGCCTCGCTCACGCCCGCAGCCTTGGCAATTTCTTTTGTTGTGGTGCCGTTGAACCCTTTCGCGGCGAAGAGCGAAGCGGCGGCCACGATGAGGCTGGCCTGACGATCGCGGGCAGAGGTCCGCTGCCCGTTCCCATTCGTGGTCTGTTTGGTCAGCTTCTTCATGGTAAGTAAGTGCTTACTCACTAGAATCCTAGCATGCAGTGCTGCTAGGGGGCAAGCACTGCATAGAATCCTAAGTGAGCAGCTTCAGGTAGGGCTAATGTGGTGAGTCTTGAATACGAGGAGAATGCTGGCCAGACCTCCGATCACGGGCCGCACCCACCGTGTCCAGCTTCTGCCGTCATGATGATCGGCAGAAGAAAGTGAAAGTATTGTTCATGCCTCCTATGTAAGAAGCACTTGACAGCGAAGAGCAATCTGCCGTATAGGCCACACTCCTCGCGAGGAGGCTCTTGCGCAACCTCGGTCGGACATCTCGCATCAGAGGGGTGCCCACATGCATCTCGTCAGCGTTCAACGGTTGGCGTGCTCCCTTCCGGCGGCCTCCCGCTTATACGGACTCACATCTCGACACGAAACTGCGCTCCATCGCGACCATGCGTGTGTCTGCTGTGCCCGCGCCTGGCCTGGCTCTTGGGCCTGATGCCCATCACGGGGCTGTCCAGTTACAGACCGGCTTCGTTTGACAACGTGCCGAATCTTGAGCCATGTGCAAACGTGGGAATGCAAGACTACGGGCCAGAGGCTGGGGGAACGGGGCTAGGGGAAAGCCATCTCGCCCCCTGCGCCTCTCCCATTTTCTGAATCAGCACGTCCAGAGGACACCCTGGTCGAGCCCGCGTGGATGGCCAAAGGACTTGATTCTTCGGATGTCCTCGTGCGCTGGAGTTGATCGAGCAGGACTGGGTGCGGGGGCAGGCGGCGAAGCCTGAGGCAGAGAAGTAAGGTGGGGATGAGGGGTAACGGGGGTTAAGGGGGCAGAGAGAAGGCAGAAGGCAAGATGCTTCACGAGCGACGAATGACGAACAGCGGGCCAAGAGGCAGTCGGTCGGTCCAATCAGCCACACCATACAAAGGAGGGTTTTCATGAGAAGCAGGAGAAGGAAATTGGCATGGAGAGTCGGGGCCATGGTGCTGATGGTCGGAGGACTATTGATGGCGAGCGGTGGCCCAGGGGTCATGCCCGCTGCAGCAGCCCCACCGTCGAGCAATCCGGGGGTTCCGCCTAGCCAGATTTTGGACAAGCTCGATCAGATCCAGGCTGCCATCACGGGCGGCGGTGGCAATGACACGCTACGGTGGGACCAAGTGCTACCGGCGGCACAGCGGTTCGTCATCCTGCCAGCCTTCAACAGCGACGCGGTGTTGGATAAAGAAACCGGCTTGGTCTGGGAGAAGTCCCCGGCCACGACCGCGGGAAACTCGTCAAACGCCCGCTCGACCTGCGCCAATAAAGCCGTCGGAGGCCGGAAAGGCTGGCGCCTGCCGTCCATGCCAGAGCTGGCCAGTCTAGTGGATCCGTCCGTGGCCTCTCCGGGCCCGACCCTTCCGCAGGGCCATCCGTTCCTGAATATTCAGCCGTCCAACTATTGGTCAGCATCGGCACATGTGGAGAATCCTACCCTCACGTGGGGTGTGGGCTTCGGCAATGGCACCGTGCTTGGCGTTAGTAAGGCCTTTGACAACCGCGTCTGGTGTGTGCGCGGTGGCATGAATACGGATCAGTATTGAAGATTGGGTGATGTGAATTATTTGATCATTGGGTCGAGGGTCCGGTCTTCTTCCCTGCCCAGTTTCGCTCGACTCTGAGCGTCGCAGGCCCCGTACAAAGGGGAGGAGAAGATTGAAGAACAGCTCATAGCCCGCTACGAACACGTGCCCATCTAAGACCGCGATGGACCTGACGGTCTATCTTGAGCAGGTAGTACGTAATGTTAGTCGGGACTACACATGCACGTTGGGGAGTGATTTACGGCAGTAGAGCCGCGAGCTGGTGACCATGATTATCCGGGCCAACTCGCGGCGGAAGAAATGGCGCGTTTTTGCTGAGCGACATGAGTGGCTGAGAAGCTACACGTCTTGCTCCAGATCGACAAAGAGGAGCCGGCCTTTCAGAAATGTACTGCGTGGGGGCGCACCGCCGAACTGGCGGTGCGCGCTCAGCCAACAGAACGAGGGATGGATCAAGAGTCAGTCTCGATTAGCAGTGGGAGCATGGCATGCGCGGACAGGAGGGCCGTACTCCGAACACGAGGATCAGCCTTCGGTGAAGCGGATTCGGGAATGGGTGAAGGGGTGTGGTACCCGTTCGTGAATCGGCCAAAGTTGGCAGACCATATGTCCAGTCGGCCACCTAGTGGTCGGCGGCGACGAACGTAGACAATCCGTGTCTGACGTCAATTAGAATTGATGGGTGGCGACAATTAGAACTGTGGGGTCCGTCCTCCGGGTTAGGGAGCCTTCCGGGCTCCGTCGATGCCGTCGTGGTTCGCGTTCATTCCCAGGGCCCGCTTCAGGTCAGGCTCCC
>JANYBU010000350.1 GCA_025360665.1 Nitrospira sp. | reverse complement strand
CTTTGGAGCCTGGGCTGAAACACCTTTTCTGGCGATCGTCATGGTTGCGTTCCTGGCTTGCGGAGCCTCCATGGTGCAATACACGTCGCGTATCGTGTACTCCATGGCCCGCGAAGGCAATATGCCTATGATGTTCAGCCGGGTGACGGCCTCCAAGATTCCACGCAATGCGGTAATCTGCGTGGTGTTACTGGCGGGGCTCGGGCTGCTGTTCGGCTTGAATGATGGGGCAGTGGCCACGGTGATCGCGTTTGGCACAGGTGGGTTGTACGCCATGTTCGCCATGACCACCGGGGTCGGTCTCTATACCCGCCTCACGGGCCGTTGGGATCCAGCGCTGGGTGAGCTGAAGCTGGGTGTGTGGGGATTAGTGATCAATGTGGCGGCCTTCCTCTGGTCGCTGTTTGAATTCGTCAACATCTCCTGGCCGCGCGCCTACGCGGTGTCACCCAATGTGCCCTGGTGGCAGCTCTGGGCTGTCCCGCTGGTCTTGGGCAGTATTTTGAGTGTCACCACGCTGTATATTCTGATCAGCAAAACACCCCGAACCTAGTTGGAGAAGATGGCGATGAGATACTGGCAAACCGCGGCTCTTGGAATAGGGTGCTTCCTTCTGGCGTCCTGGTATTCCACTTCGATTGTGCTAGGCGATGATGGCCAAGTGCTGATCCTCAACGCTGCCACAGAACCGGTAAAAAATGGTCAACTCGAAGTGTGCGGCCAGAAGTTTCTGTTCGGAGAAATCGAGCAAGGGAATACGAAGGCTATTCACTACAAAGTGAGAGCGGATTCTTCGTATAAACTGGAGGTGGAGTTTCACTCAGGAAAGAAATTTGAACAGGAACTTGGCAATGTGACGAATGGCCTAGACTATGAGGATATCTTGACATTGAACGATCGTGACGTGTCGTTAACTCGCTAGCAGGATGCTCAAAAAGCCCGCCAGCATCGTTCTCGCATCGCTCAGAGGCTCAACGTACTGAAGCGTACGCCTCGCCTCTTCGCTCGCTGCGGCCTTGCTTGGGATAAGGCGCGCCAGGGTTGGGTGGGTGAGAAGTCTGGCCTTTTTGAGCATCCTGCGCGCGGAAACGTAGTCAGTGCTTGCCCTCGCACTTCGGCAAAAATAATCTTCCGTAATCGGTCAAATCAACAAGGTACTGTCGATGTCGGTACGAGCGTGGTGGCGAATTTTCGCAGGAGGAGCGCAGCTTTGTAGTTATTTGGGGATATCGAGCAGCTGAAGGCTGTCCGCATTACGCCATTCTGTTTCTTGACTCTTTTCCCCCCGCTTTGTTAGACTCGCCAATCCAATTCTAAGTCATTGAAAGACCCCTTGTTTCTTCTAACTGGGCGGCTTTAGCAACAGGATGCACCACCACATGATCAAAGCTTGGCTGCTCGATGAGATGTTTCGGTTTAATCGAACGCATTTGACCATCGAAGGAACGCAGGGAGAATGGGGCGCCGGCGATTCGATCGCCGCAGAAGAAGAACTTCCACCACCGCCGGCAAACGTGGCCGCGAAATCGGGGAATGGTCGGGTCACCATTACCTGGGACGCCGTTCCCGATGCCATGTACTACAATCTCTATTTCCAAACTACCAAGGGTGTGATGATCAAGTTCTCCGATCTTACGCGTCCGATTGCCGGTGACGACGACTTCAAAGCCGTCATTGGGGTGAAAAAAGAAAAAGGCACCTGTTTGGAAGGCATCCAGAGTCCGTTTGTCCATGACGATCTGGCCAACGGGACCTGCTACCACTATGTCGTCACCGTGGTGACGCAGAAGGGGGAGAGTCTCGAGTCTCAAGAGGTCATGGCGATTCCCTCGCCCTATCTGTTGGCCATGAGTATCGGTCGGGAAGGCGTGGACGATGGGGAGTTCAGCTCGCCCACGGGGATCGCGCTTGACAAGGATGGCAACATCTACGTGGCCGATACCGATAACCATTCGATTCAAAAGCTGGACAAGTCCGGGAAGTTTCTCGCGCGATGGGGCGGCGATCCCTCTTCGCAGGAAGGGAGCTTCTACTATCCGCGTGGATTGGCGGTCGGGCCGAACGATGTGCTCTATATCGCGGACAGCGGTAATAACCGCATTCAGAAATTCGATCTCGACGGCAATGTGATGCAGGCCTGGGGTAAGTTCGGGTTTGCGTGGCGCGGGGCCGATCTGGGCCGATTCGAAGTGCCCTGGGGCCTGGCGACGGACGCCGAAGGGAATCTCTACGTCTCCGACACGAGCAATGCGCGGATTCAGAAGTTTACTTCCGACGGGCAAGCCCTGCTCAAGTGGGGTCGTGACGGGAGCTTCGACGGCGCCTTCTTTTTCCCCCGCGGCGTGGCGGTCGATTTTGTCGGCAATATTTTCGTGGCCGATGAAAGCAATAATCGCATTCAGAAGTTCGATGGCCGTGGGAGCTTCCTTGCCAAGTGGGGGCGGGAGGGGGCGGGCCCTGGCCAATTCAAGTCCCCCTGGGGGATTGCCTGCGATGCACTCGGTAACGTCTATGTGGTCGATACCGGGAACCACCGTATTCAAAAGTTCGACGGTAACGGGACGTTCCTCTGTGCCTGGGGGAACCGCGGACGAACAGAAGCGCAGTTGAATTATCCGTATGGGATCGCGGTCGACAAAGAAGGCGCGGTGTATGTGGTCGACAGCGGCAATGGCCGCGTTCTCAAGTATGTGCCGACGGAAGAAGAACTCAATCGGGGGAAGGATGAGGCTTCAACCAGTCAGGTGCCGAGTGAGACTCCGCCGCCCCGTAGCGTGGCGGTCAAAGCCGGCGATACGGAAGCCTTCCTCAGTTGGATCGAG